>JAITST010000021.1 GCA_031287585.1 Planctomycetaceae bacterium
GATAACCCCGTGCGCTAGCACGGGGCAAGCCGCCCCCCAAACCCAACCCCGCAAGGGGTTGAACAAAGTGGTTGTAGTCAGTGGCGGTTCTTGTTGAACCCCTACGGGGTAAGGATTTGCGTTGTTCCTTGACGACAAGCATCCCCCGATACGTTTTTGATGTTCAATAATCAACATTTCGATTTACTATTACATCGCGACACAAACAATTTTCAATAGTGTTCAGACAGAAAAAATTTGGACGAGTTATTATCTGACGGATGCTAAGTGATAATGTAATTAACGCAATTTTCAAACGTCACCTGTATAACGATAGGCAAAAAACTCCGCCGTCTATTGCTATGTCAAGAGCGTTTTATTGTTTTACGGTGACCAATGTACGACACTCCAACAATTTTCAACCGTGTTAGGCATATTTACTCTACAATCACAATACACGGGCTTTGTAGATTTTCTTGTTCTACTATTTCTGATGCTTGTGATAGAGTGGTTTGGATTACTCTTTCGTTTGCTTGCGTTGCGTTTTGGATTATTTTTACATTTGTGTTTTTTGATTTTCCGTTATTTATTAGTTCTTTACTCCATAGTTCCACAGTTACTACTCCCATATAGAATACCAACGTGCCGGGGAATGTTGCGAATTTTGCGAAGTCAAGGGCTGGCAGTGTTGGATCGTGTTCGTGTGAGAGATGACCTGTGATTAGTGCTACCGCACTTGCACTGCGGCGGTCGGTTAGTGAGATGTTTGCGGCTTGGGCGGCGGCTGTTGCTGATGTTACTCCGGGTACAACTTCGTATTCTATTCCGGCATCGCGCAGTGCTTGCGTTTCTTCGTTGAGACGCCCGAAGATATGCGGGTCGCCGCCTTTTAGACGTACTACCGTCTTGCCAGACCTCGCGGCTTCTATCATCTGACTATTGATTTCCGACTGTTTTGTGTGCGGACGCTTTAACGGTACCAACTCGGCATCAGGTCTCGCGTATTGCAACGTGCTTTTGTCCACCAGATAATCGTACAAGATGTAGTCTGCCAGAGCGATGTATTTTACGGCACGTAACGTAAGTAAATCAGGGGCACCGGGTCCGGCACCTACGATGTAAAGTTTTGTCATATTGTCATACCGAGGGAATGTTAGATTTTAGTGATTACGAACAACATATGCCCGCTACGAAGTAAAGACTTATTATCAACGTCTAAATATACGGCAATCGTTCACACATATCCGGTTTCAAAATATAAATCTAAAATTTACTTAACGCCGCGTAAAAGTTTTCGTACTCTGCTTTTTCGCTCTGGCTTGTGAAACGGACGTAGTGATACTTGGGGTAACGTTTTCTTAAGATGTCCATATCTTTACACGGGTCGGTGTCGCAGAGGACGAATGTTGGTGCTTCGTCTGAAACTTTTTTTGATGAGATGTACAAATCCTCAATGTTGTGTCCGTTGATTCGGTGAACTTTTGCACCGAACGATTTTAGACGTTTGTCGAACGGTTCGAGATTCATTACCGTTGTCATCTTGCCGTCGCATTGAAAACCGTTGACATCGACATAGATTAGCAAATTGCTTATACGGTGATAACTCGCCGCCTGCACCGCTTCCCAAAACTCACCCGATTGGCATTCGCCGTCTGACATCAACATTATCACACGCCCCGGGTCGTTGATTGTTTTGCGGGCGAACGCAATTCCGGCGGCTTGGCTTATTCCTTGTCCGAGTGAACCGGTTGTTACTTCCATACCGGGCGAATGTTCCGCTCCTATCATCTCGACAGTGCTGCCGTCGCGGTCGTATAGTTTCATACCGCGTTCGTCCATTCGTCCCGCTTCTATCAACGCGGCGTAGAGGACTAACGCATACTGCGCCGGTGAGAGGATGAAGTTGTCGTAACCCCATAAGTTGTTGCCGTTGTATGCCGCACCGGTAAGAGCGGGGAAACCTCGCTTTGGTGTTTCGCGAAACATTTCGGGGAGCAACGGTTCGTTGAGCGGCGCGAGTTTCAGTATCTTACCGTACAACGTCGCAAAGATTTCCGCTGCCGAACACGCTTGGCTCAAATAACCGCCGTTGCGTTCTAACGTATGTGCAAGGACGCGGCGGCGGATGCCGGACGACATTTTTTGGATTCTGTTCTTGGTTTGGGTTTTCATAATGAGTTGTTAGTTGCTGACTTTGATTATTATTTTTTTTTGTTGTTATTATTGTAAACAACTATCGACTTCGTCACGGAATCGCTTGCAGTTGTCTGTCAGGTTGCCGCTGCCGCGGAATAATCCGCTTCCGATTAGTATCAACATATCGTTTCCGTATAGTTCTACCATATTACGTATGTTTTTCAATTCCATTCCGCCGGCAGGACTTGGGAATATGCTTGGTATGCGAATCGGCTCACGGCACGCCTTGACTATTTGCATACAGTCGTCTTGCGACAACGGGAAACGACCGCCGAAGTTCGGGAAGATTGTCGCGTCGGCTCCCAGTAACCGCATTAACGTTCCGTACAACACACCGCAACCTATTCCTTCGGTCGGCGACATCGCCATTCCGCCGATGAATGCGGGATGAACGATTATCGGTAAACCGATTTTCGATTGCGTCAGGTAACGCAATGCGTCAAGTCCGGTCAGACCGGGTGAAATCATTACCGCACCGGCTCCGTTTTCTTTCGCAAACGTTGCACGGTCGAGGAGTTGGTCGAATGGCGCGGTTATGTTCGGAACGTAAATCGACTTGCGGTTTAACCTGACGCTCGCTTCGTTTACCGCGTTTGCGCAACTTGTAACACGTTCTTTGAAACGTGAAAAAACTTGGTCTGAAAGTCCGTGGTCGTCTTTGATGATGTCAATGCCGCCTTCCGCGAACAACTTCGCGAGTTCCGCCAAATTGGGTGCTGACAGCCCCATCGGTTTCAGTGCCGTGAAGAGCAACGGGCGTTTGGGAACGTTGAGAATTTTACGAATAGCGTCAACGCCGAACTGTGCGCCTGGTAGAAACGGCGTTTGCGATTCGCTCGGTTTGAACGCCGCGAGTTTGATACCGCGTTTTATACTGATGTTGCCGAACAACACGTTCAGAAGTTGCGTTGATTCGTTGGCGGCTGTTTCGTCGGCAAAGGTAATTGTTGCGAGAAAAGCGTTTTCGCCGTCGGGTTCAAAACGTTCGATACGTCCAACAATCTGGTCTGGAATCGCACCTTGCGGAAGTAGTTGAAACGGAAACTCAACTGTTTGCTCGGTACAAATGTCGGCGGCTTTATCGCGGGCTTCTTGTTCGTTACCGGTCAAACGGTACGTAGCGGAGAAACGGCTGCCGGTTATTTGGGCGAGGAGGTGTTGAGTGTTGAAGTTTTTGAATGACATTGGAGTTATGGTGCTGGATTGTGAAAACTTACAACGCTTCCGCTTTCGCGGTGCTGTGAACCGCTGGCGTGTAAGTTTCTGTCAGGTCGCTTTCCGTTATTTTTATTGGCTTATCCGTTATTTCTTTTACTTTTTCGATTAGTGCCATCGCGTCAATTCCGTACTCACGCATTAGATAGCGGCGGCTTGCTCCGTGTGCGAACGTGTCCTGTAAACCCAGACGGAATAGCGGTTTGCCGCACGCTGCTTCCGCCATCTTTTCGGCGACTATTGTTCCCAATCCGCCGATGACGCTGTGGTTTTCTAACGTTATCGCCCCGTATTTACTCGCTGCGATTTCTCTTATGATTCGCGGCTGGTCGAACGGTTTGAGTGTCGAGATGTGGTAGTGAGCGATTTTGATTCCATAATCACGTAACGCCGGAACCGCCCGCATTCCTTCCTCTGTACAGATTCCGCTCGTCAGTAAAATGAAATCGCGTCCGCTTGATAGTTTTCTCGCAACACCAAGTTTCATCGGTTCGCCGGCATCGAAAAGGCGCGGTACTTCGCCGCGTAGTTGACGAACATAAACAGGACCCGGCGTGTTGTATGCCACGTCAATCACCGACTCAACATCTGTCGCGTCGCCGCTTTCCAGTATCGTAACATTTGGCAACGAACGCATGACCGATATATCTTCAACCGCTTGATGTGTTGCACCGCCGGGTGTTAATATACCGGGCAGAAAACCGAACATTTTTACCGGTAAATTCGGATACGCTACCGACATCGCTATCTGATCATAAGCACGCCGATAGATGAACACGGCAAACGTGTGAATGAACGGCACAAGACCTTGACGAGCCATCCCGCCCGCGAACGACAACATATTTTGTTCGGCAATTCCCATCGAGAGAAAACGTTCGGGGTATGTATCACGAAACAAGTCCGCTTCGCAAGAACTTGTCAAGTCCGCCGAGAGAAGATAAACTTCAGGTTTATCCTTGCTCCATTCAACAAGGCGACGGGCGTGTATTTTGGATAGTATTTCCATTGTTGTGTGTCGGGGGATGTTTCCAATTGTTTTTTAACCGCAGAGGAACGCGGAGTTTTGATTATGTCATGAACACGGTTGATATTTGCTCATATTATCATTGCATACTTAGGCAATGTGAGTAACGCAACCTTCAAACGTGATAAGTATAGTTTACACTTACTCCCCGTTTTGTCAATATTTTCCAAAATCCTTTTTTATACTCGTCACGGTTGAAAACTGCGCTAGGCAACTCTAAAAACCCCACTTTTAGTTTAGCGAGTTCCTAATTTCATTTGATTCGCTGTTTTGGGGCAGGTTTTTAGAAAATGTCGTACACCCATTTTGTAATTGTCTGTCAAAATGGCAGTGCGGAAATTTATGACTTTCTTTTGTGATACATTTGTATCTCGTTATCAAACAACTGTTTACGTCATTTATTTTTGTCTTGGCATAAAAACTGCGTCTGTTGCCTTTGTTTTTGATATGTTTCAGAAACGTTTTGCAGATGGTTTCACCATAGAATAACTTGGAGACAACAAACAATGGCTAAGACAAAAGACGCTTGTTGTAACGACAAATGTTGTAAAGGGATGCAGATTCAACCTCTTGGCGACCGCGTGGTGGTTCGTCGTGAGGAGTCGGAAGGTAAGACGAAGGGCGGGTTGTTCCTGCCGGATACCGCTAAGAACAAACCTGCGCGTGGTACTGTTGTCAGTATCGGTGACGGTAAAGTTCTCGAAAACGGGAAACGTTCAGTGTTCCAAATCAAAGAAGGCGACCGCGTTATCTTTCTCGCGTACGCTTGTGAGGAATTCAAAGTCGGCAACGACGAGTTGTTGCTAATGCGTGAATCAGACGTGTTAGCAGTTATCGGTTAGTTTTGTTATACCGTATTTAATAACAATAATGTTCAACAATTTTCTTTAGGAGAATATCAATGGCTAAAATGATTGCATTTGATCAGGAAGCACGCGAGGCGTTACGCCGCGGTGTAACGAAACTTGCGAAGGCAGTTAAGGTTACGTTAGGACCGCGCGGTCGTAACGTTATCATTCAAAAAAGTTTCGGTTCGCCTCTTGTGACAAAAGACGGCGTAACGGTTGCGAAAGAGGTTGACCTCGAAGACACCTACGAGAATATGGGTGCGAAGATGGTTCGTGAGGTTGCCAGTAAGACCAGCGACATTGCGGGCGACGGTACAACTACCGCAACCATTCTCGCGGAGGCGATTTTCAACGAAGGTATGAAGGCGGTTGTCGCGGGCGTTAATCCGCTTCAGATGAAAACCGGAATGGATAAAGCAGTAGAAAACATCATTGCACAACTGAAAAAGATGGCGGTGTCTGTCAAAGACAACAAAACCGAAATCGCTCAGGTTGGTGCTATCGCGTCAAACAACAACGCTGAAATCGGCAGTCTGCTTGCGGACGCGATGGAGAAAGTTGGTAAGGATGGCGTGATAACGGTTGACGAGGGTAAGTCGTTGAAGACGGAAGTTGAGTGGGTTGAAGGTATGCAGTTTGACCGCGGTTATCTTTCGCCGTACTTTGTCACCGACCCGACGAAGATGGAATGTGTTCTCGAAAATGCGTACTTGCTCATTAGCGAGAAAAAGATTTCAAATATCAAAGAAATGATTCCGGTTCTTGAAGCGGTTATTAACACTGGTCGTCCGCTGTTGATTATCGCGGAGGACGTTGACGGCGAAGCGTTGGCGACATTGGTTATCAATCGTTTGCGAGGAACGATGAAAGTTTGTGCAATCAAAGCACCTAATAAGCAAACAATGACTTACTGAAAGAATTAATAAGAACACCTTAAAATAATGTAATAAAATATTACATCAGACTAAGTGTAACAAATTCCCTTCTAAAAACATCCATATTATTACAAATAAAATTTGCCGCAATTACACACCGGCCGGAGGGACAGTTTTTATAATATGAGCTAACATGAAACAAAGAAAAGTCTCGGAGGTTTCGAGTGGGAA
>JAITST010000350.1 GCA_031287585.1 Planctomycetaceae bacterium
GGTTGAACTTCTTGTTGTTATCGCCATTATTGGCGTTCTAATCGCTTTGCTCTTGCCCGCTGTGCAAGCCGCCCGTGAGGCGGCGCGTAGGATGCAATGCACGAATCAACTCAAGCAACTTGGTATTGCTGTGCAAACTTTTGCGGATGTCTCAAAAATTTTGCCGTCCGCAGGTCACCAAAAAAGTCTGGCTGTTGACAACGAATTAAAAAATCATACAGCATGGGGTAATACTGGTGTCGATTTTCGCAGCCGTGACCGGTTGGGTTGGGTTTGTGTTTTGCTTCCCTACATCGAACAAAATGCTGTTTATTCGATGATATCGGAGGCGGCTGCTAGTACAGAGACAGCGTCAGGTACCAGATGGGTGGTACCCTGGGGTGGTACTTACAAGCCAAACGGTACAGATGAGGTTGATTCCCCATTCAGGTCAAAAATTAGTGCGCTAATGTGTCCTTCCGGCGCGGCAAAACCTGCACCGACAGATTTGGGTTTTTGTAGTTACCGGGCTTGTGTCGGTGATATCAGGCAACCGTGGAACGATTATGAAGCACGCGGAGCCATTGGTATCAATGGTTATAGACAAGCGACTTATGGTCTTGAGGGAATAACCGATGGAACAAGCAATACGATGATGTTCTCGGAAGCAGTGATTCCTGGTTCAACAAACGGCACTGCCAAACTTAAAGGCGGAGTGGCTGCCAACATTACGCTTGCGCGAACAACACCGCCGCAGGATTGTTTGAATACACGAGGCGGTAATGGTTCATTTGCAAGTGGTGTTGTTATCGCTACCGGCAGCGCGCGTATCGGCGGACGTTGGGGTGATGCTCATCACACATACACTCAATTTTGTGCCGTCCTGCCGCCAAATTCACCAAATTGCACTCGAACCACAAATTGCGAAGATGACCCGCATATAGGTGCAAGCAGTGAACATTCCGGTGGTGTTAATGTAGTCGCTGTGGATGGTTCTGTCAGGTTTGTGTCTGATACTATCAATGTCGGTAACAATCTGGACAAATCAGAGTGTGACACCATAACTAATGTACCCGGATTTTCACCGGCTAATCCCGGTAATCCGCAGCAATATACGGGACCATCAATTCGTGGTGTATGGGGTGCTTACGCGACACGGTCTGGTAGTGAAAGTGTTTCGTTATAACTTTGACGTATTACTGCTACACGTAACTTCGTAGAGACGGGGCATGCCCTGTCTCTGCATTGTTTGTAAATGTTCGTGGACGAATAAATATCAATTTTTCGACGAACAGTATTGTGGTTCCGGTATGTTGCCGGTACCATTTTGTAAATTTTATTTTTAAGGAGATTTATTATGAAATCATTTTTTGTATTGTTTTCGTTTGTTTTTGTGTTGACGTGTCTTGTAGGATGCGGAAAAAGTACGGGAGTGAAAACGGAATACGTGTCAGGTGTTATTACGTTGGATGGTAATCCAGTTCAAAAAGGAACAAAAGTACGTTTTATTCCAGTCACGGAAGGAAAGGGAGAACCCGCGGGCGGATTCACAGATGAAAAGGGTGTTTATACGCTTTCATCTGTAAATGGCGATCCTGAAAAGGGAGCGTTGGAAGGAGAGTACAAAATCGTTGTTAGCAGAGCCGAAACTACGTTCTTTGAGGAAAATGACCCCAAAGCACCTAAAAACGATTTAGGAGAGCGTGTAACTTCCGTTTCAAAAGAGGTTATGCCTAAAATTTATACAGACGTGAAGACAACACCGCTAACCTATACGGTCGTTAAAGGCAAACAGACGCACGATATTGAAGTGTCCTCAAAGTAGAGATGATAGTTGAATGATAATCCAGACCATTCCAAAATTGCCCCTGCACGATTTTACATGATGTGTTAAACCATTACGGGTGGTGAGAATCACTTTTTGAGATTAATCACGGACGAACGTACTGTCCGTGTTTATTTTTCAAGTATAAACAGCAGTCACGAGGCACTTATTCAGATGAACTACATGGGTACGTCGCCGCGTGATTGCATAATCTATTAGCGTACTGCAATTCAGTCCTTCTTGCACATTTGCGTTTTTCTGGTAAACTACTTGAGGCAACTTCTAACAATCCATCAAATATAAAAATTCTTGACTCAAACGTTTTCTTCGTCCAAAAAATAGCGGCAATTTTCCCTACCCATTCTCCCTCAAACCGCTTGAATTAAGCGGTTTGGGCAGAGTGCGGGCGCAGTATCTCCCTATTTTGCCCCAGTCAAGCAAACACGCCGGCACATATTGTTGGTCAAATTTCGCATCCCAATCCAGAAGTTGGCACGCTGGATTCCAATCGTCCGTAACGTTTCGTCGCCCATCCGTTTCTTTTGCATACCCAAAATGTGTTCAACACGGCAACGCACTAGCGACTTGACATTGTTACAAAATCGTTGCAAAAACGTAAGCGGGTTGTTGCGATATCCCTTCTCGCAAACCTGCATCGTTAAACCGCGTTCTTCCAAGTACGGCTGAATCGGATTTCGTTCACTGCCGACGTACGCCGAATCCGCGTAGTCGAGAACGTACTTCGTTTCCGCATCAACCAACATGTGATTCTTGTAGCCGAAATGATTTTCGTCACCCTTCTTCGCGTGACGTGCGTCGGTATCCTTGTGAGAACCGGCGTGAGGCTCCGCGATAAACTCGGCGGGAACAACACCGTTTTTGATTTGTGCGTTTTGCTCACGAGTGTTACGCTGCACCGGAACTTCGACAAACGTGCCGTCCATAATGCAACCGCCCTTCACTTCGATATC
>JAITST010000091.1 GCA_031287585.1 Planctomycetaceae bacterium
GCGGTTGTGCGGGGCAACGTAAACCGCATGCGGCTGCGTGCCGGTTTCACGCGAGAACTGCTCTGTCCATTGCGGCAAGTCAGACGCATCTTGTTCGATGTCAACCATATTCCACATGAGAATCGTTTGCTTGCCGGCAGCCGTCGCGTCGCGGAAGAAACGCCGAACTGCCGCATCGTTATACTTTTGCGGCGTGACAACGGCGAACAAAATATCCGCTGCCTGACGAATCGCGGACGCGCGTTCCCAGTTGACTTCGGCATCGGAATCAATGTCCGGCGTATCAAGTAACATCAGACGTTCCGGCACGTTAGAACCAACACGCCAGAACAGAAGGTTCGTGTCGCTAGATTCAAGCGGCTGTTCCGCACCGCTCCACTGAACAGGTGTAAAATCTTTGAAGTAACGCCGAATCAAGTCTTCGGGCGATTGTTGCTTTTGCGTACCGTCGCCGGATTTTCGTGGTAAAGGTAAAATGCAAACCGGATGTTTAGTCCCCGCCGCGCGAGCGTCAACACTGCTAGCGTTCTCACCGGCGAGTTGGTTGAACAACAAAGATTTTCCGGTATTAGTACCGCCAACAACCGCGACAACCATCAAAGACTCTTCGGAAATTTGAGGTAACAATTTCTGTTTCAACAAAGTAAACCAAACATCACCTCGCGGCTCCCGAATCCCAATTTCACCAGCAACATTAACCAAACGCCCAACAGCCGAATCGAGCGCAAAAACCAGACGCTTGGTTTGTTCTAGCGAAAAAGGGAAAGATGTTTGGCTCATTGGAAGTAGTGGAAGTTTTGGTTTGAAAACGGATGTAAAAACGACGGCACGTCATTGTAACAGAACGCAGCAGAATGTACAAGTAGAGACACAGTTTAACCTCCTGTTTACTATTGGATATTTCTAAAAGCCACAATTTTAACCGCAGAGAAGAGAAACGCAGAGATTTTATTTTGAAAATCTTTTGTAATGATTTATAATAGAATAAGTTACAAAAAAATATTCCTCCGCGACTCTTTGTATCCTCCGCGTTAAAAAAGAGTTTTTAGGGATTCCCGACATATAAAAAAGCATAAAACACACCATATTTTTTACCTATACGCTGTATTTTATCTAATCTTAACGTCTTCGAGTTGAATTTACGCATAACTATCTTTAGTGAACACTTCCAAATTGTAAATACTGTAATTCTCAAAATCAGTTTCGAATGAAAATTCTCTGATTTCGATTTCAGTCGGTTTTTCATTGAAAAATCGATACCCCCAATACACAATTTTCTTTGGTTTTGTCGTCACAGTGGTACTGGTGAAACAGCAGTTTGCGGTTATAATGGTACTACTTTATTCTTGCTACGGGCGTTTTGTGTTCGTCCTTGCATTGCATATCATTGTCACAACCATCACTTAACAACACTATGGGACACCTCAAACTTGCACCGCGTCAATATGCGAATCATCAAACAGTAATAACAGTAGGCAACGCTAGGTTAGGGGCGGAGTTTGTTGTTATGGCTGGTCCGTGCGCGGTGGAGAGCCGCGAGCAGATGTTTGAGACGGCGAAAATGGTTTGCGATTCCGGTGCGAAAGTTTTGAGGGGCGGCGCGTTCAAGCCGCGAACGAATCCGTATTCGTTTCAAGGGCTTGGTTACGAAGGACTCGAAATTTTGAGGGAAGCCGGTAAACACTTTGAGCGTCCGATAGTTACAGAGGTGATGGATCCGCGTGATGTTGGTAAGATGACGGATTACGCCGACATTCTGCAAATCGGAGCGCGTAATATGCAAAATTATTCGTTGCTCAAAGAGGTGGGAACGGTGACAACGCCGGTGATGTTGAAACGCGGATTATGTGCGACAGTTGACGAGTGGCTATCGTGCGCGGAATACATTCTGGCGGCAGGAAACCCGAATGTACTATTGTGCGAACGCGGAATCCGAACTTATGAAACCGCGACAAGAAACACGTTAGACCTAAGCGCGGTAGCGTTGGCAAAAACAATAACGCACCTGCCGATAATAGTTGACCCGTCGCACGCGGTAGGAGTACGCGAATTGATAGAGCCGTTAAGCATGGCAGCGTTGGCGGCGGGTGCGGACGGAATAATAGTTGAGGTACACTGCAATCCGGCAGTTGCCCTCTGCGACAGAGAACAAGCACTAACCGGAGACGATTTCGCAAGAATGATGCGGAGATTAAATCACCTGAACAACGCAATGCAAAGTTTACCGGAGTGATTCCTTTGACAGTAGTTTTTCACGCGTCGAAGTAATAGGGTAATGGAGAGCGTTGGAGTTGCGCGGTGTCGATTTAATTTTATGTAAATACAACTACGTCACTACTATACCACGAAACTGACTATCACAGCCATGTTACTAATCCGCCCTCTAATCGTCTTCTTTACCATCATCAACTTCGCCGTTGCCGCACAAACTTCGCCGTCCGAACTTGTCGAACTTGGCATCGTGAAGTATAAAAGCGGCGACTACGATAGCGCGGTTACGTTGTTCAAGGAAGCACTGGTATTATTGCCCGACGACCAACTTGTCGCGTACAATCTCGGTTGCGCTTATGTTATGCAAGACAATTTCGATAACGCCGCCGAACAACTTCGTCTTGCCGCCGCCGGGCGTGATACGAAAATCGCCGCACTCGCCCGCGGTCTGTCGGCGGAAATCCGTATCCGTCACGCTCGCAGTTTACTCGCGTCACCGCCCGAAGCAACCGCTCCTGATGTTCGCGAAAAAGTTATGCGGTTAATCGACGATGCCGAAAGTTGGTACACCGAAATCATCGAACTCGCCCCCAACAACGACTCCGCACGCGGAAACCTCGAACGTCTCCGAACGTGGCGGGTACAAACCCGTAATGATTGGCGGCGAGTTGACCGTTCATCACTCCGCCGCAGCGACAGTGCAAAATATCTTGACGAAGTATGCCGTGAACTTAGCGAGAGCCGCAACGATACACGTAACTCAATCACGCAACCAGATTCGCCAAAAAAATTTCAGTTGCTATACCAAAACTCAAAAAACGTAACCGAGTTAGCGGACGAACTACAATCGTTCGCTATCGAGCAGCCGCAAACGAAATCGCCGGACGCAACGAACCCGTTTTACATTCCAGACGTTGACGACAATGAACGCAAAAGCGTCCGTGAAAAGGCGGGTGAACTCGCCGCCAATCTCGAAACCGCCGTCAAGCCGCTAAAACTTTTTCAGCCCGAAAATGCCGTTCAAACTCTAACTAATTCACTCGTCACCGCGAATAACTTACAAGCAACAATCAGTTCGTATGAGCCGTTACTCCGTAATACAATCGAACGTCAAACAACGTTATTAAAAGACAATAACACAAACAACCCAACAACCGCCGACACACCTTCAAGCGAAGAACAAAGTTTTGAACAACAACTAACATCGCGGCTAATTCCTCCGTTACTCTCGAAGTCACGTACGTTTTTGCGTCAGTGGAAACCAGATGAACAGCAGCCAAACGATTCGCAAACAAACCACGACACGGCAAATCCATTGTCGGAGAAAAATCGTCGTCTAGCCGAATCAATGTTGTTACTGCAAAAAAACGCGACCGAGTTAGAATACTGTATGAGTAACGCGGTCAACGAATTGGCAGCGTCAAACTCCACGGCAGCCGCGCCGCATCAACAACGTGCGTTACAGTTGTTGCAAGAAATCCTGCAACCGCTCAACGAGCAAAACGAATCAGGCAATAGCGGCAGCCAAAACGACCGAGACAACAAAGACGAAGACGACAGCAAGAATAATGGTGATAAAAAAAGTCAGGAAGAAAGCAAAAAAGAAGAGCAATCCGACAAAGAAAAACAAAATGAACAAGAATCTGAACAGAAAAACAAACAACAAAATCAATCGAATCAAAATCAAAACGAACCGCCACAAAACTCGCCCGGTGAACAACAATCAAAAGAACAAGCCGCCGAAAGAATGATACGCCAAATGCAACGCCGTCAACAAGAAGCCGATGAAGGACGCGAAAAAATAAAATCGCTGCTGCGAATACTAACACCGGTAGAAAAAGATTGGTAACATTTTTTTCTTTGAGCACTTATCTAAAAACCAACAACCCAAAATGAATATCCTCCACCTAACAGCGTCTCCATTTTTCGGCGGTCCCGAACGTGTTATCCTTGATATTATTAAAACGCAGCGTGACCCGTCGTATAGTATCACAAGTTATGTTGCAACGTTCAACGAAAACGGTAATTGTGAACCGTTTCTCGAACAACTGCGCCGCGTTGGTTTTGACGGAATCCGGCTCCGTAACGACATGCCGCACTTGGTCGCCGCCGCTCGCGAACTCCGCTTGATAATTCGTGAGTGTAACATCGACATCGTTTGTGCTCACGGACACAAATCACGTATCGTCGGTTGGTACGCGTCACGCCGCGCCGGTATTCCAATCATCGGTGTCTCGCACGGCTGGACGTGGCAAGATTGGAAAACGTCAATCTACGAACGAATCGACCAATGGTTTCACCGCCGAATGAACGCGGTTGTCTGCGTATCGCAAGGTCAGGCGGACAAGGTAATCAAAACAGGAACACCGTCAAGCCGCGTAGTAGTTATCCACAACGCCATCGACACAAAACGCTTCGACAACCAGCCCGACCCAAGTTACATGCGGCAATTGGAATCATATTTTAGCGAACCGCCGAAGTTGATAGTAGGAGCAGCCGGACGATTAAGCCCCGAAAAAGGATATGACGTTTTAATCAAAGCAACAGTCCTAATCAAACAACGCCGTCCCGAATTGGACTTCGGGGTAGTTCTCTTTGGTGAAGGTTTTCTGCGAACAAAGTTGCAAGAGCAAATTGATAACAACAAAATCGCGGACACTTTCAAGATGGTTGGTTTCACATCAGAACTAGACAAGTTTATGCCGCACTTCGACATCTTCGCGCAATCGTCGCACACCGAAGGCTTTCCGACAGTAAACATAGAAGCAATGGCTGCCAAAGTACCGGTGGCGGCAACGGCAGTAGGCGGAGTGCCGGAGCAAATCATATCGGGCGAAACAGGAATACTAACGGAACCAAACAATGCGGAAGCCCTATCAATCGCGATTGAAAAATTGCTAACAGAACCGGAAACAAGACAAAAATACGCAGCACAAGCACTAATAAAAGCAACAACAGAATTTACCTGTCAAAATATGGCGGGACAATATAAAACACTATTTGAGCAACAAATAAAAATACAATGACCAACTACAACACAGACGACGGCTTCGACGAATACGAAGAAGAACCCGATTACCAAACGATAATATGCCCTGAATGCGGCAAAGAACTATACGAAGATACAGACCTTTGCCCCAACTGCGGTATGTTCATAATTCAAACAGAATCCAAACAAAACTTGCCCCTATACCAACTATCACCAATCTGGTACGTGCTAGCCATGCTGGGAATTATCGCAACAATAATAGCATTGCTCCTGTAATGCAAATGTATCCGGTTTGATTTACTGATTTACTAGACTTGTTCGGTAACTCTTTATTTTGCCACGAATACACGAATATACGAATAATTCGTTATAAAGTTCGTGCCATCGGTATTGCCACGAGGTTTGGTTTGGCTTGTAAGTTGAGAGGAACTTATCGTGAGAATTGTTTGAGCGGCACGTAGTTAGACGACGCTTTTGTTGGGCAACCGGCAAGGGTGGAATTCGTCGAGCG
>JAITST010000164.1 GCA_031287585.1 Planctomycetaceae bacterium
TGGTTGAGCTTCTTGTTGTTATCGCCATTATTGGCGTTCTAATCGCTTTGCTCTTGCCCGCTGTGCAAGCCGCCCGTGAGGCGGCGCGAAGAATGCAGTGCACGAATCATCTCAAGCAAATCGGGCTTGGGATTCATAGTTTTCATGATACCCGAAACGCGATGCCGCCGTCTAACTTTTTTGACGAGAACCGCTCTACCGTATTCGGTTTTATCTATCCTTACATTGAACAGCCCGCCCTGTATGACATAATTGAAAAAAGTTACGATACAGGCTGGGGAAAGTTTGTCACTTTCAAAGATATGTTCAATACGAAACTAAATGACGCAGAACGTAACGCACTCGGAAGTGTGCCGATTTACAAATGCCCGTCGAAACGCAGTCCGGGAAGTGTGTATTTCTATGACTCCACGAACAAAGAAGCAAAATCCGGTCCGCAAGGGGATTATGCGTATGTTGTGTCCGTTAAATCTTCCGGGACGACGGATTTCATCCCTTGGTGGGATCATGGTGTTGACTCCAGGAAAACAGATAAAACAAAGTTCGCATTTCATCTTGTGGACAGTCCGTTTCAGGTTGCCAGTTCCGAAAGCGGCGTGTGGACAGACGGCAGTATGAGATTTAAGGTGAGTTTTGCTTCGTGTACCGATGGGTTGTCCAATCAGTTGTTCATCGGCGAAAAGCACATTCCGATTGGACGTGTTGGAAAATGCGATTCGACACTAGAAGGTGCAGCCAAAAATCAACCAAACAGCGGCGATTGCTCCTACTTGCTGACCGGTGTTTGGAAATCCCCTGCCAGCGGACGTAACATCAGTAGTATCGGCGACGGGAACGACGGGAATTTGCCGTTACAACACCCCATTGCACGCGGTAACGATTTCAAAGAGGACATATACAACCCGATACGGTCATACGGTTTCGGCAGTTATCACGCGGGCGTTTGTCCGTTTGTGATGGGAGACGGTTCTGTGCGGGTATTGTCGTCAACAACACAATTCAGCGTGCTGGAAAGTCTTTCAATGATGACCGACGGCAAGGCAATTTCATTACCATAATTTTTTAGCAAGGAGTCCATTATGCAATATCAATATCGTCAGTACATTCTGCTATTCGTTTTTATTTTGACTTTGACTGGCTGCGTGACAAATATACCGCTCAAGGGAAAAGTCACATACAAAGACGGTACTCCGGTAACAAAGGGAACACTGAATTTTTCTTCGGAGAAGTTGCTTTCCCGCGCGAAAATTCAATCGGACGGCTCGTATGTTGTCGGTACATTGAAGGAAACAGACGGTATCCCCAAAGGAACGTACAAGGTTTACATCTCCGGCGCGGAAGAAGCGATTGAGTCAAAAACTACCACCATAGAAAAAGACTCAATGGGCAATCCGGTCTCAAGCATGGCAACCTACCGTCAACTCGTTGACCGAAAATACATGACTGCGGAAAGTACACCGCTGATGTGCGACGTTCCCGCGCCGAATAACCGATTCGACATCATTGTCGAAAAACCCGCAAAGTAGGCGATTTCGCCGCACGGTGCTGTTGGTGTTACAAAGTGTTGCTACGCCGCGATGGAACACCAACAGCCAATAGAACATTTCTAAAAACCTCAATTTTAACCGCAGAGTTCGCAAAGAAACACAGAGATTTTATTTTGAAAATCTTTTGTAATGATTTATAATAGAATAAGTTACAAAAAATACACCTCCGCGACTCTTCTCGCCCACTGCGTTAAAAAAGAGTTTTTAGAGATTCCCGCCCACAAATTCCGCACTCGACCTATAATCCTTTGCGTCATCAAGATATTTCCTATATCAAACCTGTATCACTCTAATCCGCTCGTCGATTTGTTCTTTGAACGTTCGTTCTACCAACGATTTCAATGTTTGTGTTGCTCCGGCACATCCCGCACACGTGCCGCGCAGTTCTACATATACCGTCATATCCTTGATGTCTATCAACTCAATGTCGCCTCCGTCCTTTTGTATCATCGGGCGGATGTAGTCGTTCAACTGGCGTTCGATTTTCTTTGCCAACTGGTACGGCGATAACGCTTCGTCACCTTGTTTCGGCGACGATTGCGAAGCCCCCGCTTGTTCTGTTTTGACTGCCGGTTTGAAGTCACCAACCAACGGCAACTCCATAATTCCGTTCCCGTTACGTACCAACGTTGTGGAATCGGACAACGGTTCTCCTTCCCAAATCTCGTTGAGTAAATCTTGTAAACCGCCCGACGAATGATGGCACGACATACACGCACCGCCCGCCTTAATCGCTGCCGTGATTTCGGGAATTGTCCGCAGATTCAACTCCTTAATCTTACGCCGCAGATACGGTTCGGTAGCCGTAAAACACTTACAGACAATCCGCCCTTCTTCCTGCTCGTCGGGATTGATGTCGATACCGAGACCGCTCAAGTCAACGCCGCGTTTCTGCGCCCAGTTGAACACCGCCGCCTGCAACGCCTCCGCACCCATTACCGAGCAATGAATCTTCTGGTCAGGCAACCCGTCGAGAAAAGCAACGATGTCACTATTTTTAATCTTCAACGCTTCAATTGGAGTTAGTTCGCGTCCCTCAATCATACAACACAACGCCTCAGAAGCCGCAATTGCCGACGTACAACCGAACGTGAGATACCTCGCGTCAACAATAACGTCACGCCGCGGGTCATTCGCGTCACGCCGCACTTTGAATGTAAACCGCAGCGCATCCCCGCAAGCAATCGAACCGTGCTCGCCCAAGCCGTCCGGCTCCTCAATCTCGCCTAAATGCGTACCGGGTTTACCGTGAACGGCATCCATAAAAAGTTGTTTAGTTTTTTCAGAGTATTCCCAAGCCATAATTTTTATATTTATTAAGAAAGGTTATTGTATCAAGAAATGTAGTATGTTACTTGTCGCAAACAGAACGTCGTATTATAAACTGTCCGTACAAAAGTGTCAAGAACTTTCAGGAGACTATTTGTATAAATTGTACAAAGATTACAAAGTGTAATTTTGTGCGAAAAGAGTAAGAAGATATAGTAATAATAGAAGCAACTGGCGACAAACAAAACGTAATCGTTGTGAACAATCGTTAAATCCAATCATTAACCCGCACGGGTATAACATCATAAACTTTTTAACTAAATCGAGGGGTTGGTTATAATATTTCGTAAATGTATCATTTTCACGGGCAAAATAATGCCATTGTCGCATTTCGCAACACCCATAAATTGAGATTTTTTCTGTAAAAAATCATAACGCTCCAGCCAACGCAAAAATTACTGTGAAGACGTAACTATATGTTATAAAAGAACATAAACCATAAAAGGGCAATAATAAATCTACATAAATTTGCCTTTGGCACGAAGATTGATTTATGGTATCTTATCAAAGGGTGTATTAATTAGAATCAATAAAGTAATAAAACTTACACAAGGAAATTTTCAATGAAAACCATTTACTACGCGACTTATTCCTCATACCGTTTTAGAAAAGATTTGGCAGTCAGCGATGTTGATACATTGGTCTTGTTGGACTCGGACTTGTACGTAAAATGTAATGCAGAGCCAAGAGAGGCGAGGGTTTATAGGAAGTAGACTCTCGCAATCGAGAGGCAGGGGGTAAAACTCCTGCCTCTTTTTTTGTATCTTGTTTATGATAGGCAGTAACACAATGTTGCTCCGCACAGTGTAACTCAGTCAGAGTACCAACTACGTTACCGCCTATTGTATGTTTTACAAAATTATCAATTCAACACATTCGACAGTCCGTTGTACGTTTTGATTTTGAACGTTATAATGTTTGTGTTCATCGGATTTTAATACACGTTCATTGTTCAATCGCATGACAAATCTTAATGTAAACATTGGCTCGTTGATGTTGCCGAACCCTGTTTTGGTTGCTTCGGGGACGTTTGGTTATGCTCGCGAGATGGCTGGGTTGGTTGACCTCTCTCGGCTTGGCGGGATTATTCCTAAGACCGTTACGCTTGCTTCGCGTGCGGGGAATCCGCCTCTGCGTACTGTTGAAACTTCTTCCGGTTTGCTTAACTCGATTGGGTTGGACAACGATGGTATCGACGAATTTTTGACTGATAAGATGCCGTATCTGCGGACGCTTGGCTCGCCGATTATTTTAAGTGTGGCTGCGAAAAGTGTTGAAGAATGTCCGGTGTTGGCGAATAAGATTAACGCTGATTGCAGCGGTGTAGCGGCAGTCGAACTTAATATATCGTGTCCGAACGTTAGCGGCGGAATTGACTTTGCGACCGAACCGGCGTTGTGCGAACGGATTGTTACGACGATGAAGGAACGGATTACGTTACCGTTGTTTGTTAAGTTGTCGCCAAACGTTACGAGTATCGCGCAGATTGCGTTGGCGGCGGAACGCGGCGGTGCTGACGCGATTTGCGCGACGAATACGTGCTTTGGAATGGCTATCGACTGGCGGCGGCAAACGCCGCGTTTGGGCAACGCTTATGGCGGATTGAGCGGACCGGCGATTAAACCGATTGCGTTACGTTGCGTACATCAGATTTATAACTCTGTGAAAATTCCGATAATCGGCGTTGGCGGCATTAGTAACGAAGACGATATGATGGAGTTCTTGGTTGCTGGCGCGAGTGCGGTACAAATTGGGACCGCAAATTTCTTCGACCCGACGATAACGATGCGGCTGATAGATGCATTACCAAAGTTGTTGGCGGAATTGGGAGCGAAATCAGTTGCGGAGATTGTCGGCAGTTGTAAAATTGTTAATCGGTGAGACGAGTATAGGTTATTGCGATATGCAATGTAAAGACGCGGTGATTCGTGTTTAACGATTGGCAGTTATACTTGTAACGGTTGAAAATTGCTCTCAACCGCGATGTTGCCGCGATCCTACTGATGTTTTAATGTTCACGGATATTTAGGTAATGCGAATTGACACCGTTCCCGTCGGCTGAAGCCGACGGCAATACAATTGTTTGTTGTGATGTATCGCCAACAGTTGGGAACGCGGTCACTTGTTTATGTCAATCCTAAATGTTCATCGTATCCGTTTATCACGTTGAAATTTTGTACCGCTGCTCCTGATGCTCCTTTTATCAGGTTGTCTATTACTGACAACACCACCACGCGACCTTGTACTATTCTTGCGGTTATGTGACAGTGGTTTGTTCCGCTTACGTCTTTCGTTGCTGGTAGTTCGTCAACTACTTGTACGAAATTTTCCCCCGCGTACTTGGCTTTCAGAACATCAATAACCTCCGCTTGCGTTGTGCCGGATTTTGTCGGTTTTGCGTAAGCGGTTGACAGGATTCCGCGATCCATTGGTATGAGGTGCGGGGTAAAGATTGCGTTTATAGTTTTACCGGCGGCTCGCGACAGGAAACGGTTTA
>JAITST010000204.1 GCA_031287585.1 Planctomycetaceae bacterium
CTGATTGCTTTGCTCTTGCCCGCTGTGCAAGCCGCCCGTGAGGCGGCGCGTCGTATGCAGTGTTCCAACCAATTAAAACAGTTGGGAATTGCCAGTCATAACTACCACGATGTTCACAACTCATTGCCGTCAGGTCGCCCCGGTTCTACGTCCAACAACACTGTTACCGCTGCCGATGGTCAGGAATGGGGACGATGGAGTGCTTTTGTCGCAATGCTTCCGTTCGTGGAACAAAACGCACTCTACGACACAATGGTACCCTTATTGGGACCAATGAAAAAAGCAGGTACTGTTGTCAACGCAAACGCTAAACACCCTTGGGATGGCAGCGAGACCGGTGCCGGCGCGAACGGTGTTGTCTGGCGTGCAGCGAGAACGAAAGTCACCGCGGTAGTTTGTCCGTCGGATTCACAATTATTGGTCAGAACATCCGCCGACCATGGTCCAACATCATACGCGGTAAGCGGCGGTGATTACACACCATTAACTGATGATTATCAGTATGGAAGGTCACGCGGCGCGTTTGTTCCTTGCAGATGGCTTGGCTTGGCATCGCTTTCAGACGGAACGAGTAACACACTTCTTTTCAGCGAACACGTATCCTCACGTCTAGACCAAAAAATTCGCGGCGTGGTTGGAAATATCGCGGCATCAAGTTTACCGACAGCGTCCGGTGCTTGTGAAACAACATTCATTGCGAAGACGTGTCTTGATTCGGCGACAAATGGCGAATACACGGTTGGTATCAGTTCTGGTTACGGTGACCGTTGGTCTGATGCCGCGAATTACTTCACTTGGCTCAACACGATTCTTCCGCCCAACTCGCCAACTTGCCGTACCTCCGGCGACCCTAATCCAATGATTAACCCGCCGACAAGTTTTCATAACGGCGGTGTAAATATCACTTTGGGAGACGCAAGTGTTCGTTTTATCAGTGACACTATCAATTACGGAACTCTTACAGCGTCAGGTCCGCTTTGCGTTTCGTCGGGTGCTTCAAACTTCGGTGTTTGGGGAGCATTGGGTTCACGAAACGGCGGCGAGGCAACGATGCCGTGATGTTCGCGACAAATCGGAAACGCTGTTGTATCCGGTTGTTCAAATCTTTTTAACTAACTAACTTTTTGAAAGGTTATAACATGAAAAAATTTACACAAGGTTTTACATTGGTTGAATTGCTGGTAGTCATCGCGATTATCGGCGTATTGATTGCGTTATTGCTTCCGGCTGTTCAGGCGGCGCGTGAAGCGGCTCGGCGTATGCAGTGTTCTAATCACGTCAAGCAGTACGTTATTGGTTTGCATAATTATCAGTCCACTAACAAAACGTTGCCTGCTGGTCGTGCACATTTCGCGTTGACAGCAACGGAAACCGCAGCGGCGGCTTCAACGAATATCAACACACAATTTGGTACGGCGGTTTTCATTCTCCCTTACATCGAACAACAATCACGTTACGATGGTTTAAGAGAGACGATGATTGCAAATAATTATAGCCATCACCACGACAGCGGCGGTGATTACCGTAAGGGTGTTATTCCGACTTACCTTTGTCCGTCTGACCCGAATGGAACACAACCCGGCGGTGGCGGTGCTGATCAGGCACGGTGCAACATGGTTCCGTGTTTTGGCGACATAGTACATTACAGCAACGGCGGTCAGATGAAGGCGAACGGTCGTGTCGATACACAAAGTAAAGTCAACCTTATGCGTGCGATTTTTGCTCCTTTGACGTGGCACGGTCTTGACTTTATAAACGACGGAACGAGTAACACGATTGCAGTTAGCGAAGGTGTTTCCGCGTCAGGACGTAATGACTTGACGGTGAAAGGCGGCTTCATCGCCGCTTACGCAATGTGGAATCCAACTAGCGAAAGCACTAACGGAACACGCCCGTCGGAGTGTTTGGCAATGATTAATCCGTCAGACCGGAAGTTACTCAACATGACTTCAAACAACAACTCTCATCGTTGTGCAAGATTTTTGGCTGGTACGCCGGTTAATAACGGCTTTATGACAATACTGCCGCCAAACTCGCCAAATTGTGTTCATAGCGGCAATACTCCGCCGGATGATGCTAATTCTAACGTTATGCTTGCGTCTGCTGCTAGTTTTCATTCGGGCGGTGTGAACGCTGGATTTGCGGACGGTTCTTGCAAATTTATATCAGAGAGCATTGATTGCGGTAACATAATCGGACCACATCGCAACGGGCTTATGTCGAAAAGTCCCTACGGCGTTTGGGGAGCAATGGGAACACCGGCTCAAGGCGATTGAATAATTTATTTTGTATAGGTACTGACATTGTGTTAGTACCTAATTATTTTTTAACTATTTTTTGAAAGAGAGATAATGAAAACATTTTCATTTTATCACTGTTCGTTCACGATATTGTTTATTTTTGTTGTAGTTGTGATGGCTGGTTGCGGCAGTGAAGTGAAGCCGGAAGATTTTCCTGACTTGATTTCCGGTGCTTCGATTTCGGTAATTCAAGACGGCAAGCCGTTGGAAGGTGCGGCAATCTCAATGATTCCATTCGACTCCGCGTTGATGCGTTTTCCGGTAACAGGAATAACGGATGCATCGGGTATTGCGAAATTATCAACATACGGTAAGTACACAGGTTGTCCCGCTGGCAAGTTTAAGGTCGTTGTTAAGAAACGCGAATACGAAGCGAGTAAAACCATAACCGCAGAAGGCGAGACGTTTCAAGGTGACCCCAACGCAGAAATCAAATACGTTGATTATGTTGCCCCGTCGTTTGGTCTTTCCGAAAAGACAACGTTAGAAGTTGAAATATCAGCAGATTCCGCGAGTCATACAGTTGACGTTGGCAAAGCGGTAAAGTTGGCAGGTTCTGATAAGCCGACATTTGGGGAATAATGAGAAACGGTGTAACGTAGAGACGTGACGTTTCACGTCTCTACGTGGATATACTGTTTTAGCCCAATCGCGCGTGGTTCGGGCTGTTGTCTTTTCTTGTCTGATTTTTTTGTTTCCATCTATTTACACGTATTGCAAACGTCTGCAATTCCTGTTATATTGTTGTCAGTTGTTGAGGCAGCCGAATTATCTAGGTTGCAAGTTTTACATCATTTCACGTAAATAGAAAGAGTTAATCATGACATCAATTAAAGGTACACAGACAGAAAAGAATTTGCTCAAGTCGTTTGCCGGCGAGTCGCAGGCGCGTAATCGTTATACTTATTTCGCGTCGCAGGCGAAGAAAGACGGCTACGAACACATCGCGGCGATTTTCGATGAGACCGCGAATCAGGAAAAGGAACACGCTAAACGTTTTTTCAGTTTTCTCGAAGGCGGCGTTGTTGAAGTTACAGCATCGTTTCCTGCGGGAATTATCGGAACAACTGCCGCGAACCTGAAAGCGTCGGCGGGAGGCGAGTACGAGGAATGGCACGACTTGTATCCTGCGTTTGCCGAGATTGCGAAGAGCGAAGGGTTCGACGAAATCTCGCGGCTGTGGAAAGCGGTCAGTATCGCCGAGAAACAACACGAGAAAACTTATCTTGGGTTATTGAAGACGGTTGAAGAAGCGTCAGTTTTCAAACGTCAGGGTGTCGTTTGGCGTTGCCGTAATTGCGGTTACGTTTCGTCAGGCGAGAAAGCACCAGACCTTTGTCCGGCGTGTAATCATCCGCAGAGTTATTTTGAAGTTCTTGCGGAAAATTGGTAATGGACAACGTTGTCCCGTAAGGAGGCAATAGATCCGCATTAAAATCGAACGCTTTGTTCTACCCCACGGGGTGGATTGCTTGGCACTTAACCCCGTGCTGACGCGCGGGGTTATCCATATTTAGCCCCTTGTGGTTGAAAGATGTGGTTGTTGCAAATGCCGTTAGTTGTTACAAAATGAATCAATCGAACAAAAATGGAAATTCACTCAAAAGAACAATTAGATAGCAATTTGAATCAATGTCAGTTGCGGTTGCGTTATTTCTTTCACAACGTATCGTTGTTACGTACGGCGTTGACTCATTCGTCGGGTGCGGACACTCCGCTGATGTCGAACGAGCGGATGGAGTTTCTTGGCGACGCGATTCTTGGTTATACTATTTGCGAGAAATTGTTTGAACAGTTTCCTGACTTGCAGGAAGGCGAACTGACAAAAATTAAATCGGAAGTTGTGAGCCGTGCGACTTGTAATGAGTTGGGTAAGGAACTTGGACTTGACGAGTTTTTGGTTCTCGGACGCGGGCTTACACCGAAACGGCTGCCGAACTCGATTCTCGCAAACACGATGGAAGCGGTGATCGCAGCGATTTACCTCGACGGCGGGATGACGGTTGTGCAGAAATTTATATTACAAGTTTTCGGTCCCGTAATAAACAAGGTTTCGCAAAACACCGACGGCAACAATTTCAAGTCGGTATTGCAACAAATCTCGCAACGTGAGTTGCATGCGTCACCGGAGTATGTTGTCATAACGACGAGTGGTCCCGATCACGGACGCTGTTTCAAGGTATTAGTAAAAATAAAACAGCACAAATTTGCTCCGGCATGGGGTAACACAAAAAAAGAAGCTGAACAACGAGCCGCCGAAAACGCGTTAGCAATGTTAGCGGGGAATACGCCGCCATATGGGGAATGATTTGTTGACAGATAGTCGTGCATTAACGCAGAAATGCCTCTTGACGTATTGGGCGACGCTTGTTACAATCTTGTGTGTATTCGTGTAATGTTTGTACTCGTGCAGGAAAATGATGGAATCTAACGAACGGATTACGTGGCATACGGCGTTTCAGCAAGCGATTCAGGCGGAGTTTATTGATTACCGTGATGTGCTTGAATTTATTGTAGAATTCAAGTTGACGACTGAACCGCAGTCGATTGACACGCTTATCATCAAAAAAGTTGTTACGTCGGTTGTAATCGAGAAACTCATTGCTGAAATTTTCCGCACTTACAATGTTGTCGAGTACAAAGCACCAGGTACGACGGCGGCACTTTGGGACTATTACAAGGTTCAAGGTTATGCGCGTCAGTATGCGTCGATTTCGCGAGTACGCTTGACTGATGTGTCGGTTACGTTGGCGGTGTCGCATTATCCGCGTGAGTTGTTTAGCCAGTTGCAGGATGATTTTGAGATTGTCGAAACGGGCAAAGGAGTTTTTTATGTCGTCGGTGAGTTTGTGCCAACGCAGATAGTTGTTGTAAACAACCTTGACGAGAAAGAAAGTATTTGGTTACGTAACTTGCGGAGCAATATAACGTGTGACGAGATGCGGGACTTGTTAGTCGATAAAATACCGACGTACCACAAAATCATGCCGCTTGATGCGTTCGCACATTTTGTTTCAATCGCAAATTTTAAAATTTTAATGGAGTTAAGAAAAATTATGGGAAAAGAACTAGACGATTTTATAGCGGAATGTTATTGGTATGAGGAAGCAATAGCCAAAGGTAAAGCCGAAGGTATAGCCGAAGGTGAAGCAAGAGGTGAAGCCAAACTGGTTTTGTCTGCGTTAAAATTCCGTTTCAATGTTATACCGCAAGACATCGAAAACGCTGTTATGTCGTACACAGACACAACAGCAATCGAATCACTACTTCAATGTGCGATTGTGTGTGATAGCATTGATGAATTCAGGAAAAGTTTGGTGTTTTGAGGAAACTAATAGAAATGACGGTTGAAGAACCAGATGATTTTGTTGCGAAATGTTTGGTAGGAACTGAACACTTAGTATGAACGGTAACTTAAAATGTTTTCTATTATCTGCACAACTTGTGACGCCAGGATTATCGTTAAGAATGAGCAACTTATTGGTAAAATAGTTGCTTGTCCGAAGTGCGGCGGGATGGTGTTGGTTGAGCCGCAGATCGCGGAGAATTTTGCGCCGCCGCAATCGTCGGTGGTCTTGCCTGATACTTTGCCGACTCCTGCTATTCCGCAACCAAATATCCCGCGTGTCCTTGAATCACGTGTATCGTTACCGCCTGACATTTCTGAATCGGAACTCAAAACACGCAAAATTATGCTTGCGGTATTGGCTGGTCTTGCGATTGTCCTGCTGTTGACTGTTTTGAGTTTAGTATTTCTCGGTGACAGACCTGTCGTTAGTGATGTCGGCAATGATGACGAAAACGATCCGTTGCCAATCGTCGTTGAGGAGTTTGTTGACGAACCGGTTGTAGTGCAAAACAACAATCCGCCTGTTGATGAACCTATAACCGAAACACCGATAAAAACTACCGAACAACCCGTAGCGGAATCAGTACCGGATTCGTCCGAACAACCAGCCGTTACCGTAATAACTTCGCCCGCAGAAGAACTTGAAAACGAACCGTTCGCGTCACCCAGCGGCGATGAGTTTCACGATCGATTGACCGAACTGTTGATGCTGAAAAACGGAGGTAACGTTATCGAAAACGTTGCTCCGCGTTTCAACTTGCTGTTACGTTCGCTGGCGTTTGAAGACGTAAAGTTGCTCGAAGTAGCACGCTTTTTCGAGTCGCTCGTTGACGTGCCGTTCACGTTTGATTTGGAGTCAATGCGTGGAACAAATGTCACCCTTGACACTCCACTCAAAATATCGAAGGGCGAGACAATCGTTTGGGATGCGTTGACTGAGTTGTTTGAGCCACTCGGTTTAACCGCGAAGATTGAGGGCAGCCAACTAACAATAAGTGCTGAACAACAGGTAACGCTGCATAAGTACGACATCACAGACCTAACAGAGTTTTACCCGCCGGAACAAATCAGGTCAATCCTTACAACATTGTCGCTTCCGGTTACAATTTCAGACGAAACTACGCCTGTTACGGTGTTGTTAAACGGCGACGCGGCAACCGATTCGCTCGTATTGCGAACACTTGACACGTTACGGATAATCAACGGCAGCGAGCCAAAGTCAAAAATTCCGCGTGATGAACTTTCGCCGGAAACATTCGGCTGGGACACGGTACAGAAAAAAATTACGTTAAACTACATCAAGCCGACACCGCTCACGGAGGCGTTTAAGCTGCTTGAAAAAACGGTGTCGATGAATATCGTCGTTGACCATCGTGCGTTACATCGTTCGGGTGTGAATCTCAAACGGTTGACTTCGACGGTGTTCGCAAACGGAACGATTGACGATGCGTTGACTGGCTTGCTAGGTGCAGCCGAGCCGCAAGCGTTGACGTATCGTATAATCGACGAACACACAATCGAAGTGACAATGCCGGACGACGCGAGTACGCAAAACAAGATGTCGGTTGAACTACACCGTTTGAAGTTGCTAACGGACGAAACTGCGGAGATGTTTATCGACCAGGTGAGAACAACATTCGGTCAGGATGGCTGGGAAAACGGGGCGGTGATAATTCAGGTCGCGGACGAATACATAATAATGCGGCACTCGCAGCCGTTACAACGCGAATTACGAAGAATCATAGGAGATAGAGAAAGGGGAAAGGAATAGAGATGGGGATACGTTTTTATTGCCCGAACGGTCATAAATTAAATGTCAAATCGTTTTTGGCTGGCAAGGTGGGTTACTGTCCTGAATGTGGAACGAAGGTAAAAATCCCGTATGAAGACACACGCCCAAGTGGTAAAGAAGTACGCCGAAGAATGGTAGGGAACGAACAGCAATCGCCGACAGAACCAATCGAAAAAACAACAGAAACACCAAGTGATGAAGACCTTGAACTAATAGTTGACGAAGTAACAACCGACCTTGCGGCAGACAAAATTGTTGTAGTCAATAATGAAGTAGCAGAATCTACAACCAAAGCCGCAATAATAGACGAACCGTTCATCCCAATAACCAATAACACGGCAGACCCGAATCTATCTGACCCAACCCTGATATGGCACGTAAGCAGTCCCGACGGTCACCACCAATACGGACCAATAACTGGCAAAGACCTATTAGTCTGGCTATCAGAAAACCGGATAGCCCCCAATATGATGCTATGGCAACAGAACTGGAAAAGTTGGCAAATAGCAAGCGAAGTTTTCCCCGAATTGAAAACATTGTTTGAGGGGAAGTAGGTAACTCAAACTGGATTCGACTGAATAATAGGCGGTAGCGCAGTCGCCAGTATAAATTTACTGCTCGACGGAATTATCGCCTGTTATGTGTGACCGATTTTCGACTGTGACAATTATATTTCCGATCAGACCGCTTTATTATTGTGGCGGCTCTGATATAATGACCAGAAGGAAATTTCATACGGCTAAACTAAATGTCAAGTACGATAGCCAGACTATTTGAAAGGGAAAAACTCAATGTATGCGGTAAAAGCAATTTACGATGGAAGCAGCATAAAACTGCTGGAACCCGCACCGTTCAACGATGCTTGTGAAGTAACGATTACGTTTCCGGAACCTTCGGAGATACCGCTCGAAGTGGTAATTCCTACCGGCGAGGAAAACGACCCGTTTTACAGCGAGTCCAATTTACGTTGGTTGCAGGAATCAATCAAAGAAGCAGATGAAGGAAAATTTGCGGTTAAGATAACGTTGGACGAACTTTTGGAGATGTCGAAATGAATATCTCGTTTACGCCGAAAGGTTGGACGGGTTATACCTACTGGCAGATGCACAACAGGAAGATGGTTGATAAAATCAATAGTCTGGTTACCGATATTGTGCGATGTGGTAACGGCGGTCTCGGAAAGCCGGAAGCACTCAAAGGGAATATGTCCGGTTGGTGGTCGCGACGAATCGACGATGAAAACCGCTTGGTTTATCGTATAGTTGATGATAACATCGAAATCGCACAGTGTCGCGGGCATTACGGCGATTAAAATCATCACGTTGTGTTGTTTCCTACCCCATACGAAGATAGGATTCATTGCCAATACTTTTGGTTACATCTGTGCCGCGATGGTGAGAAGAGCAATGTGGGTAGCGCAGTTTTCAACTGTCACAAGTGAGTAATCTAAAAACTCAATAGGAAAAAATCATGTGTGTAATGTGTTATCTTTCCACTGACCGAGAAATTGCTGATGTGCCGTTTGACGAAAATGACAGAAAGTTTAACATCAAACGGATTGACGAAACAAATAGGAATTATCCCGCTTGTTTTACAAAACGATTCGTTTATTATTGCGGTTCAAGTTTTGGATGTGGTTGTGGTTTCGGAAAAATGGAAATTACAGAGGAACTTCTCCAACAGACCGAGCGTGAATTGCTTGCGGGCGGAGTAAGCGAAAAGACAGGGGGTGATTGGTGGAAGCAAGAACATCCCCCCAAAGACAAAAGCGAATGTGACGAAATCAGAGCATCACACAGAGACAATGCCGCACTTTTCGGGTTGATTACGGAAACTTTGAATTACGGTTATCCTTGTGAGTTATTGGTTTGTTGGGCTGATAACGAAAAAAATTTCCCAACGGAGACTGATGACATCGATCTTTCACGCGAACCGATTGTCATTGACTTTCGTGCTGCGTGGAATGACAGTATCCTCCTGTACCGTTTTTGTAATCCTTAAAAATCGTAGTGAGTTATAAGAGCAAATGCTAACCTTTTTCCCGCCATCTTTTGAAGAGTATAGCGATACAGAAGTGAGTTTTTATTCGCAGACTTTTTCGATTGTCTGTTTTCTATCTGCTGCCGCGATGTGTGTCTGGTTGGGACTCTGGTCTTGTGGCTGTTTTTTTGTGACGATTGAATTGTTCAATAACCCGAGTGTCGAAAAGTTTCTTGTGGTCACGTTTTTTTGCGGCGGTTGGTGTATTGTTTTTTCGATGATTCTGTTTCTTCTTTTTTACCAATATACTGTTCGGCTTAATGAGAACGGTTTGACAAGATACCATAAATTGTTTTTCCGTTGGGAATACAATACACCGCTGGACGAATTGGATACGTTTGAAGTCACACACCTTCATACGAAACACCATACTAAATGGAGTGTTACAATTAATCAAAACATCAAACTGATAACTGATGTAAAACGTGAAAAAATAGAGTCACTCACAGAAGTATTTAATGAAGTTCTCAACAACATTCGGAACTGTAAAACGCAGGTTGAAAATCTACAAGAATAGTGGTACAATTACTACTGGTTGATACATCTCGAAAACCAAATTAAAATGGAGTAAATATGCCGCAAATAGAAGCCGGAAAGACCGTCGAGGAATTTTACTGGGACAGAGTTCGTGAAATGAGTCCGGCGGAGAGAGTGCGCAATTCTTTTGCTATGTTTCAAAGTTACTATAACCAATCGGCGCAGCGGATCGAAAAGGCGAACCCCGGCATTAGTGAACGAGAGTTACGAATAATTCTTGCCGACAGACTTTACGGCGGCGATCCGAGAACAGTAAAATTGATTGAAATGGCGAAAAAAAAACTCAACAACAATGATAACTCTTCAACCATAGAACAATGAATATAACTTTACTTGAATTGGCTGAACTCGCTCAAAAAATCGGTTCAATTTTGGAACGCCATAGTATTCGATACCATCTGACAGGCGGCGTTGTTGCTTCTTATTATGGTGAATCAAGAAATACACAAGATGTAGATATTGTTATTGATATAACCGCATGCCGTAATTCAAAGGCACTATTCGATGACTTGAAAAAAGAATTTTTGATTGATGAAAGAACTTTCAATGATGCAATACGATTAAAATCAATGTTTCAAGTTCTTGATATGAAAACAATGTTAAGAGCGGATATTTACACAGACTCGGTTTTGTCGAGTAGTTTTGACCATCTCGTTCCTGTTGATCTGGTGGATGAAATCATTTTGCCAGTTGCTTCTCCTGAAGACTCGATTTTGTCAAAACTCCATTGGATAAAACTCGGTAGCGGACGTTCACGCAAAGACGTAGTCGCAATGCTTCGTGTACAACAGAACTTGAATACAGCGTACCTCGAAACCGCCGCCGAACAACTCGGCGTTACGGAAATTTTGGGTGAACTACGAAAAATCGCCGACAACTACGACCCAAACGTGATTCTGTAATGACAAGGAACACGGTACGTAACAATCCGCTTACTTTTTTACAACGGCTTTGTACAACTGCACTTTCCCAAAATTCACGATGGCAAATATGTGTAAAATACGGTATTGCAAAATGGTGTTTATTAAAGGGTGTGTAAAAAGTTTGTAGGTAGGGTGTGTAAAACTTAGTGTGGGATTTTTATATTTTCCAACAGTAATTCCATTGTTTTGAGTATATTGCGGCGCAGATAACCGCCATCTTTTCTGCGCGTTGTTTTCTCCAACATGCCTCCGTCTGTTTCAACCGTCTTCCTACCAGGTTTTTACACGCCCCTCAAACAACCGTTCACGATAATTCAACCGTTTACGATTGTTGTTAAGATACGTCTGCAATGACTGTATCGCTTCTTTTTGTGCCTCATCGAAAATATCGTTGGAATGTAAACGCAACAACAACTCGCTCACACCAGAAAAACCCTTTCGCAGCAACAGCATCCGCGTATCCTCAAATCACGTTTTACAACTCGCCTCGTCCTTGAACAACACGTTGCCGCCGCCCCCTAAATGAAAACGAAATGCCTTGCAGCGAGCACTGGACTGCAAAAACTGGGCGCGGAATGGGGGGGGAATAAGATATGTTTTTTTGGTTTTACGTTGACGTTAAAACTTTGCTAACATGGTTTGTTTGACTTGTAAAGTGGTTGACG
>JAITST010000250.1 GCA_031287585.1 Planctomycetaceae bacterium
AATCGTTTGGGGCGTTCGCCAAAAGACGGCTCGCAAAATTTAACGGTTGCAATTCCAAGCACTTTCGGTATTTGCTCCATCAACTTCTGTCCTTCCGGCGAATCGCCAGCCGCTCCCGACGACAAATGACGGGCAATCGGCACCGTCACATCGGCAACGGCGGCGTGAATTTTTGTGGTATGACCTCCCCGGCTTTTTCCTCACCAAGAAACGCGAGTAACAGAATCGTCTCGGATTCAAGTAAAACATCACTTTCAAGTTCCGCGACTCAATAACCGTCGGGATGCTGGTGCGTGAAGAAAAATTCGCGGGTAGTAGCGATAGCCCGCCGCAGTTCCGCCGTGAAAACGGAATCCTCAACGCCGTCACGCGGCGTGGAAACACGCTGCTGTTCGTCTGAATAAACATGGCTGTATGAATGTTCTGACATAGTAGATACCCAAAAGTTGTACAAAGCCGCAAACAAGAGGGGTGATGGTACAAAATTTTAGAAATTCACGCAACAGGAAAAACACGTGAATTTATGCCGAACACGACTGAAAATTGGCAAAACGCCGACGGCAGAAGCCAGTGACAGTTTACCGTCAATTAACACAGTATTGCTGTCGGTTTTAGCCGACGGAGACAGTGCCGCTTCGCATTACTCTTTCGGGGCGGAGGAAAAATCCGTGAACGGTTACAATTTTTATAAGTTTTCTCAAACGTATAGTTTTATATCCATCACGCCCCATTGTGCATTTTGCGTCAGACATTGTGCGTTACTAGCGTGACGGCTACCCAAAAATCCACAAAAATTATCGTACCCCCTATTGCGTCTTTTCAAAAAGGTGGTAGAACCGTTGCGTCTTTTTGATGTTCCGCGTAAAAGCGGCATCAGAATACTAAAATCGTAAATGTCCGAATCGTTGTGATTCGGAGAAAATTTTAGAGTACGTCAGCAATTCAGAAACCGTCATTAGACGGATTGGTGATTTTCACAGACGAGCGGCGAAAGCCGAGTGGAGGTTACCTTTGGAGAAGGAATACTGCGTTGCTCCCGATGAGGGAGCGTATGCGCTTTCTCCGTAGGTATCTTCAGCGTTATGCTTTCGGTGTACTGAAAACGCTCCACTTTCGTCGGTGGGAAGAGTCCTATTTTCTGAACGCACCGCTCCTGTTCTGAAGCGGTTCTCGCTTGCGTTTCTTGCAAACACCCTAACAACTTCAACAATATTTCTTACTATGACAAACTGGTATTACTACGACAAGAACGGACAGAAGCAAGGACTTCTCACCACAGAGGCATTACAGGAATTGGTAACACAAGGCGTTGTTATTCCGACGACAAAACTGGTTACGGAAGCCGGACAAGAAGGTTTGGCGGGTCAGGTCGACCAGTTGGTATTTCCAACTGCGCCGCAACCATCGCCGTTTTCGTCAATGCCTCCGCACGGTTATGCTCCCGCGCCGCCAACGAGCAACCAACAAAAACATTGCACAAATTGTGGTAATATCGTTGCGGATAACGCTGTTGTTTGCATGGCTTGTGGTGTCAGACCGCAAGGACACAGAAAATTCTGCGATTGTTGCGGAGCCGGTCTCAATCCGGTACAAGTTGTATGTATCAAGTGCGGCAGTTCCATTAGCGGAAGCGGTGCCTTCGCTAGTTCGACACAGCCGTCGGCGGGAATGAATCCGACTGAAACCCATTATGCCGATTTGCGTCATCTCGGCATTGGTTACTTCGATGTCATTCTCAGAAAGTACGCCCAGTTTAGCGGACGCGCCCGCCGTCGTGAGTTTTTGCCGTTCGCTCTTATCAGTTGCGCGATATACATCCTAATGTCTGTTATCTTGGCTATCACGCTGGGTAACAGTACTGTGCCGACTGTGGCGGATATAGTGCTATTTACTATGTTGGGCTGGATTATTATTTTTCCTCTTGCCATAGGGTTACCAAGTATCGCATTAACCGTCAGGCGATTACACGATAGAGGATTAAGTGGGTGGTTCTGGTTTATCAACTGTATTCCTTCCATTGGACCTATTGCCGTGTTTGTACTATGCTGTCTTGACAGTCAGCAAGGCGACAATGCGTATGGTCCTTATCCCAAATAGCGGCATTGTTTTTATTTTAGTATCCATCAGAGAATAACTCGTCCCAATTTTCTCTGCCTGAACACGATTGAAAATTGTCTGTGTCACGAATGTAATCGTAACCCAAAATGTTGATTGTGGAACATCAAAGACGCAACACAGCGTCGGCTGAAGCCGACTGGAACGGTGTCAATTTTCAATCGTGTCAGATAGAGAAAATTGGGACGAGTTATTCTCTGATGGATACTAATTTAACTAATACCGCTCGCGTCTGCTGTCTTCGCTATTAACTCTACCACGTCTTTCGCGAGAATTACTTCACCCGCTTTGGCGTTTTCGGCTGCCTGATTCGCGTTGCGGATTCCGCATAGCGCGTGCATTTTTTCGTATCTGCCGATTGTCCACGCGATTATCAGTTGTCCATACGTTAGCCCGTTTTGTTGTGCAATGTCTTTGAACTTTTCGAGCATCGCACTTACTTTTAGCAGATTTTCTTTGGCGAAACGCGGTCGTGTCGCACGCAGGTCGCCTTCCGCAAATTTACGTTCGGGCGTGATTTTGCCAGTCAACAAACCGTTAGCAAGCGGCGAGTAGGCGAAGAACGAAACGTTGTTCTCACGGCAAAGGTCAATAATTTTGTTCTTCTCAACTTGACGGTCAACGAGACTAAACCGTTCTTGGTCAACATCCAGTCCCGCTTTGCAGTACGCTGCGACCTGCTCAGGTGCCGCGTTTGAACAACCGATTGAGCGGATTTTACCCTGTTCACGTAACTTAATCAGTGCCGCGAGAGTATCATCAAGCGGCGTTGATTCGTCCTGCCAGTGCGTTTGCAATATGTCGATGTAGTCCGTTTTCAAACGCTTCAAACTCGCTTCAACCTCCGTAATAATTGATTCCGGTCGTAGATATTTGTAAACCCGAAACGCTTTCGGGTCGTCTGCTGTTGTACTGCCTTTTTCATTTGAGAAAAAGTGAAACACGCCTTTTCCGGCAGCCCACTCTTTTTTGTCCCAAACCAAACCGCACTTCGTCGCGATTACTAACTTGTCACGTCGTCCGGTAATCGCCTTACCGACTATCTCCTCCGAACGTCCGAATCCGTAAGCGGGTGCGGTGTCAACAAGGTTGATACCGTTGTCGAACGCGGCGTGCAGAGCGTCAATAGATGCCTTCTCTTCCGTGCCGCCCCACATCCAACCACCAATAGCCCAAGCACCAAAAGCGACTACCGAAGCATCAATGCCGCTGTTACCAATCTGACGATAAATCATATCTAAATCCTAAAAAAAGGTGAATTTACAAAAACAATCATAACCAAAAAAACTGTCCCGAATGGTAAATAAAGCGGTCATTATCGCTCTGAACTGTTGTTTTGTTCGTGTATCAACACGTTATTGTTTCACAGTTTCCCGTTCAACAATGTACGTGAAATCAATTATATTCTGCGGAAGGTCGTTCTTAATTGTGTCCCACATCCTTGAATAATCAACCCCGTCATAGTCGTGAACAACAATGTTTCGTAATTGAATCATACTTGTCCATGGAACGCTTGGATATTTTTCGCGGACGTGTTGCGGAACTTTTCCGGCGGCTTCCCCGATTACTGAAAAACACATCTCAATAGCATCCAATGCCATATCGTTGTTAAGTAAATCTTCGTAGCGGTACGAGCCAACATACTCAACAATATTCAGCATCCTTTCCAACATATTTTTCAAATAGACATCGTAACGTTTCTCTTTCATATACCTTCTATCTCCGGGTTGCGGGAACTGCGCACCCACTATCCGGTCGCCGTCAACGAACCGCACGTCTTCCAAAATACTGTCACGAAATTCGTCTAACAACAAATCTTTTCTCACCACTTGTACTTCACGCCCAAACATTTCCGTCAGTTCGTCAGACATATCGAAATAATTTTTCGAGGCGGGCGCGTCAATAAGTATGTCGATGTCGGACGTGTCGGTCTGCTGGTTACGGGAAAACGAACCGAAGTAACCGATTTGCGAGATGTTATATTTTTCACACAAAATCGGTGACAATTCGACCAGTTTTGATTCGAGTTCAAGCGGAGTGTTTATTGGCATTTTTCACCTCACGATACAAGCAACTCCATCAATTCCGTTGGTCGAAACCAACGGAGTTGATGGAACATCATCACCCGCTCATCGACATCAACACGTATGTGAAACTGTCGTCGGAATGGAAGTACACCGGTTGGTCGGGGATTATGTACATTGCCAGCTCTTTTTCCGCTTCGATTGCCCGCAGAAAGTCAACAAGATATTTCGGGTCGAGTTTCACACGAATCGGTTTACCGCTATACGATATCGGTACTTCGATTCGTGAATCGCCGACATCATCTCCTTGCGACAGCAATTCAATGAGGTTGTCCGCGAGATTACACGTTACTCCCGGCTTTGCGTCGGATGTTGTTATCTGAGCCTGCCGTACCGCCGAGAGCAACGTTCCGACTTCGATGTCAATACGATATTCCTCGTCGAGTTCCGGCAGAATTTTTCGCCACTGCGGAAACTTACCTTCGATGAGCCGCGTAGAAATTACCGCGTTACCAAATTCGATTATCGCACGCGAACTTGATATCGCAACCTTGATTTCCTGCTCGTCGTCCGTAATACTGCGTTCGACCAACGACAACGTTTTCGGCGGAAACAACGCGGTTAAGTCGCCGGGCTTTCCCTTTGTCCCAGACGGTACACCTTCCTGAAACGCCATCCGCCGTCCATCTGTCGCGACTGCCACTACCGACTTGCCCGTAAATTCAATATGAACACCGCCGAGCGTATATCGCACATTCCCATCGTCAGTTGCAAACACGGTACGTTTGACCATTTCACGGAAAAGTTTACCCGGAATCGTATAGTAATCTTTCTCTTTGAACGATTCAACTTCGGGAAATTCGCTTGGGTCTTGTGTGTCCAGATTAAATTTACCGCGTCTTCCGGTTACGATTGACTTGTCGTTTTTGACTTCGATAGTAAATTCTTCGTCCGGCAATTCCTGCAATATCGATTTGAATTTTCGCGTCGGCAGAATCGCGCTACCGGTCTCAATAACATCGCATCCGTCAACAACGAGCCGTATTCCCGCTTCGGAATCGGTCGCCTGTAAAATCACTTCGCCGCTGTTCACTGTCAGCAAAACATTCATCAAAACCGGTTTGACCTCCCGAACCGCCGCCATTGACGACGCAAGTTGAAAAGCCTGTGAAAATTTTTCACGATTACACGTTAGTTTCATTGTAATACTCCATAGAGTTGGTAATAGTTGTTGTAAAAAATACAGTCAACCATCATACAGCCAAATCCTCAACTATGCAACTCCCCCCAGAAAAAAAAGGTTTTAGGGTATTCAGCAACCAATCACCGTAATTTCGCCTTCGACATTCCAAGTAATCCGTTGTTCCCACGGTAATTTTTTATCTTCGCTCCGCCGGTCGAAAATCACAAGGTAACACGGAATTTTATTGCCGTCTTTCATTCGCAACGACGACGAAAAACTGTCACGATAGCCGACGATTTGTTTCAAGCCCTCGACTTTGACTTTTTCAAACGTCTGACGGTTTCGCAACAATTTTATTTCAATAATGTCCCACTTGCCATCGTATTCGATTGCCAAGTCCATCCACTTACGTCCAGCGGCGTATTCCCGCTCGATTCGTCCTGAACCATTCGTGCCACGTTGCAAAAACGCCATCAATAGCAAGTGCGGGAACGCCTCTGTGTAGTCAGCGTTTTCTTCCCATATCTCTGAATTCTCTTGCCAAAATCCTTGAAACTCTTTCAACAGCGAATCCATATCAAGCGAGCCGGCGGCGGTTTACTTGTACTTGGGGGTGGAGTAGGGACGCACGGTTGGTTTTGCAATCGATGTTTCAATTACGTTTTATTCGTACAATTCAAACTCCAATCCTAACTCAAAAACACTCCCAGCACGTTCAACGCTAACATCGTCCGCCGCAATTCCCGTGTCTGCTGTGCAGTCATAAAATCTCTTGTCAATCCGACGTACTCGCCGCTCAATTCGTAACGCTCTTCCTGCTCCAACTTTTTCAACATCTGTTGCCAAAGTTGCCGTAACGCTGTCAACGCCCATTCATCGCCCAAAAACGCCCGCGCGGTATAAGAATCAATTCTCGTGATTTCGGACTCCACTCGCGGGAACTTTTTGCCGCGGCTTGTTGCACGCTTTACGTGACGTATCGGCGGCAGACCCGACATCGGACTTACCAGCGATTTCGTAAATTCCGCGTTTTGCGATTTTAAGTAGTGCAAACCTTGTCTGCCTAACAAGTCGAGGTCGTTTGTGCCGCTGCCTGCCAGCGTTGTGTCCAACACGTCCTGACGCAGGAAGTCGCACGTCAGGAACGTTTCGAGCGATTCGTAGTCACGGCGGCGTAACACGTTCAGCACAAAGTTTGTCCACGACGACGATGCGTGCGGCGATGACGGCTTCGATTGCTGTCTCATTTTCAAACTCGCGTTTCGCAAGTCGCAAACCGGCAGCCCCGTCGCCGCGACTGGTTCGGACAGTCCGATAAGTTTGAACGGTTCGTCGAGTGAGAAGTGAAACTCCGACGAGAACGACAGTTCAGTTCGCCAGTTCACCGGTAACAGATTTATTATTGTCTCAATGATGTTGAGGTGACCGCCGCCGTTGGTAAAACCCGTCGTGAAAAACGTACAAACATTATCTATTGTCGATTGTAACAACGTTACCAACGATTCCGCGCCGAAAGTATCGAGGGCGTTGTTCACCAATTCACGGTCAATCATCGCGCCGCCGTCGTTGAGCGTGATTGGTTGAAGTTCCGCGTGCTGTTTCACGTAACCTAACTCGTCAAGCCGACGATATACCGCGACCGGATTGTTCGCGAATTGGAGCAGCGTTTCAGGAGGCACGATGAACAAGTGAACTTTGCAGACACTTTCACTTTTGAAGACATCCAGCACCTCGCCACGGCACGGGAAAGTTTTCGCAATCGCGAATCTGCCGCTCGGTAACGGGTGAAATAACACGAACCCGACTTCCGACATCATTACCTTGCTCAGCCGTTGACCGGAAAACCAACGCAAAATCTCGCAAGTATCGTACTCGCAAACCCCGTCCGTAGATGCGGCAATCTCCGACCGCCATCGTGTCGCGTCCGAACTGACAATAACCGTAACCTGTTGTATAAGAGCCATTTATGCCACGCAAGTTGTTGAGAGGAAGAGTGAACGGAGTGACGAACTGCGGGCGGCAAACCCAACCGCTAACGCCAACATTAAGATTTTACTCTATTTTTTTGCAAAAAACCTAAATCACCCTACGATTAAACCGAAATTATCGTACCGCACGGGCAGATTGTACACGTGGGAAAATTGGTACGGTTTTGGAAGATGTGACGGGCGGCTAAAAATCACCGAAAATACGCACCTTTATTATTTTCTCAAAAAAAATCTCAAATTTTCTTTCCAGGGGGGGTTGTGTAATTATTCAGTAGTGGTATATTTATATTTTGTGGGAAACGTGCCCTAGTTAGTTTACTTTGCGGGATTTTTGTGGGAATTGTTCCCATAGACGTTTTTTAGGACTTTTCAGATGGCTGACATTAAACTTATAGAAGGTGAGTTTAGCCGGAAACTCGATGACCGGTTCCGGTTGTCGTTGCCTGATGAGTTAAACGAAGTTTTTACGCCAAATGAAGGGAATTGCGTTATTGTCAAGGAGCGGGCGGGTTGTTTGTCGTTGTGGGAGCAGAGTAAGTGGGACGCGGAGATGACGACACGAAAAACTATCCTCGAAAGTAAACTTAATTTACAGGGGTACAGCAAAAACATTTCGGAAATACAGACTATAGGACGTTTGATGTCAACCCGCTCACGTCCGGTACAACTCGCCGATAAGCGGCGGTTGCTGATTCCAGAGGGTTTTCGCGAGTTTTTGGGTGTGGAAGCGAAGGGCGGAGTGATGGTAGTTGGCGCGGCGATTTGCATTGAGATTTGGCACCCTGAGAAGTTTATAACGTATATCGAAGGGCAGATGCCTGAATTTAGAGCATTATTGGAGAATTTGACCAATTGAAAAAGCGTGGGAAAGTTACCCACAGGCACAATACATTATAACGTATGAAGCCCCGACAATTTTCACTAATAGTCCGTTGTAAAGTTTCGGTTGTCACCCGAAATGAAGAATGTAAGTTTTTACTAGGACTAATGACACGATGTTAGTGTCGCGTGAAATTGTCGGGGCTTGTTTTTTGCGGAGTTACCAACGTGTTTCTGTGAACGCGGGTTCGACTATCGCGCTCACCTGACTGTCGCGGCTTAGCCGTTGGCTTCATACGTCCGCTGAAATTGCCCTTGATTTTTTTTGTCAAATGTTTGTACAATACCGGTCATCTTTTTTCCTGTATTCAGTTTGACTAAAAAAATTATTATGATAATACAACGTATTTTTTATACGGCGTTTGTTGTCGTTTGTTCGCTCACGTTGAACAGTACCGCTTCGGCGGGTACTTTTGAACGTGTGTCTGCGGCTATGTTTCTTGGGCAGGTACCTGCGGCTGCCACCATTGTTTCTGACCGACCGGATACTGTTCAGATTGCTTCACGTCCTATTAACCAACTGCCGCCTATTGTGCTTGACCCTTCGTCACGTTCTAACTCCGCCGAACAGTTTCCGCGTTATAGCAACTGGCAGAATTACGTATCGGAATCGTGGACTTGGCAACTTTTTCCCGACGGTTTACTCTGGACACCGCTGCTGGCTAGCGCGAAAGAGTCGCGGCTTGGTTGTGAGTGGAATAATGATTCGGAACTCGGCGGGATTTGGGATATTAAACTCGGCGGGCGTGCCGCTATTTTGCGTTACGGGAATCGGAGTGCTGTTTCGCCGTGCGGTTTGCAACTTGACATCGAAGGGGCAGGTGAGACGCGGCTTGCTCTTGATCACGACCGCGACGTTGAAGCGACCGATTATAGGTTCGGTATTCCTTTGACTTACGGGAATCAGGTTTGGCAGTTTAAGTTGGCTTATTACCATGTCAGCAGTCATTTGGGCGACGAGTATATGATTCGTCATTTTCCGGGTGATTACGAGCGGATAAACTATTATCGTGACAGTGCTGTACTTGGAATTTCGTTTCGTCCGCATCCTAACCTGCGTCTTTACGCGGAAGTCGATTACGCATTTTACCGCGGTGAGTTGACCAGTCCGTATCATTTTCAGTTCGGGATAGAGTTTGCTCCGCCGTACTCACCGCACCGTTTGCTCGGAGCACCGTTTTTCGCTATCAACGGGCGTTTGATGGAGGAAGAAGATTTCGGCGGGAACATTTGTGTACAGGCGGGTTGGGAGTTTCGCGGTAAGAGGAATCAGGCGTTTCGGATAGGAATACAGTATTACTACGGGGCTGATGAGCAGTATGAGTTTTATCGGAACACGGCAAACAAGGTCGGGTTTGGGATTTGGTATGATTTTTAGACAGTACCCGCAAAACTGATTTGGGAAGAACATCACCTACTTCGCGTAATTTCGTTTTCTCCTACCATACATACAGTTAAAAAATTTTCAAAGAAAGGTTTTCCAATGTCGTTTAGCAAAATTGTTTCTCTTTCTACCGTTGAACGTTTTATTGATTATCTTTCCGATAACGGCATTTCTATTCCGGTTTGTTCTTCTTTACCTGACGTTAGCAAACTTGCTCTTGGGCAACCGCTTTCTTATCGCGGTCGTGTTATCGGGAATCGTTGGGCTATTCTGCCGATGGAAGGTTGGGACTGCGAGCGTGACGGTTGTCCGAGCGAGTTGACGCGGCGGCGTTGGTTGCGGTTCGCTGTTAGCGGTGCGAAACTTTTGTACGGTTGCGAGGCGGCGGCGGTGATGGTGTCCGGTAAAAGTAGTACACGTCAACTTATGATTACCGACGATACTGTTGGGGCTATCGCAAGGTTACGGGCTGATGTTGTTAGGACACACGAGCAAAAGTTTGGACGAAGCGGCGATTTGTGTATCGGACTACAACTCACACACTCAGGACGCTATTCCCACCCATACGATGACGCGAAGTTAGATTCGGTGATTGCGTACCGGAATCCGTTACTCGACCGGAAGTTTGGTAACGAGGGGCTGGCGGTTGCGAGCGACGAGATGATTGAGGAGATGATTGCGGCGTTTGTTCACGCGGGCAAACTTGCGGCGGACGCGGGATTTGATTTTGTTGACATCAAACACGCTCACGGATATTTCGGACACGAGTTGTTAAGTGCGTATCATCGGACGGGACGCTTTGGCGGTTCGCTTGAAAACCGGACACGTTTTTTCCGTGAAATTGCGACGGGGATACGGAAACAATCGCCGTCGATTGATGTTTCGTTACGGCTATCGTTGTTTGACTTTGCTCCGTTTGTGAAGGGGGCGGACGGAGTTGGTGTTCCGATGAGCGATGGCAGTTACGAGTATGCGTTTGGCGGTGACGGGACTGGTGTCGGGTATGATTTGCGTGAGACGATTGAGTTGGTGGAAGTATTGAAGGCGGCGGGGGTGACGATGATTTGTACGACGGTTGGCAGCCCGTATTATAATCCGCATATTCAGCGACCAGCGGCGATTCCGGTGGTTGATGGCTACTTGCCGCCGGAAGACCCGTTACGTGGTGTTGCGCGGCAGGTCGCGGCGGTTGCGGAGATGAAACGGCGGTTTCCCGATATGATTTTTGTTGGGAGCGGTTACTCGTACTTGCAGGATTACCTGCCGAACGTCGCGGAGGCGGTGGTCGCGGCGGGAATGGCGGACGCGGTCGGAATCGGACGGATGGTGTTGAGTTATCCCGATATTTGCGACGACGTGTTGCGGGGCAGACCACTGACACGAAATAAAATCTGCCGGACGATTGGAGATTGCACGAACGCACCGAGAAACGGTATGCCTTCGGGCTGTTATCCGCTAGATGAGTATTACAAGACGAGACCGGAAGCGGAGAGACTGCGTGAGATTAAGCGGGCGAAAGTTAGTTTATGATTTTAGATTTATGATTTTAGATTTTGTAAAAGCAATCTAAAATAAAAACTATCCTTCTGTGTTGTTCGTGTATTTCGTGTGGTTCGTGTTAAAAATTCACCTGTCGTGTTAGGTACAAAAGCGTTCCATCTCGTCAAGCGATAATTCCGTTATATTGACAACGTCAGACGCATTGTAATTCGTCTAATACGCGGTTGCCATAGCGTTTGACATTTTTGAATCCGTAAGCAATTCCGCATCGACACCCCAGATAAATCTGTTATATTCTTTCGGTGTTGATTCACGGAGAATCTTCATAAGAATATGTCCTGCTTCGATGCTTCCCTTTGCCCATCTAACGCCCACTTTAACAAGAAAAATATCGTGAACTCCCGGAATAGACTCGTAAACGCTGTAGTCCTCAACCGGATAACCGCGTTTCGCGCATTCGTCAACGAACGGCGACAATTTTTCGGTTAATTCTTTTTCAAGACGTTCTCGTGTGCTGATTGTTGTATCCATTGTAAAACTCCTTGTGTTTTGTTCCCGAGTAGGTCTATAAGTCTTTTAACATTATGTTCCAAATTTGTACCGATAGTTTGGTAACGAGACTGTTCGTTCCACTTACAAATCAACCCTGTGTAGAGGTCTGAAAACTTAATATCTACTAACATCTGCTCATCAAACGCCACTTTCAAACCGCTAAAAAACAACAACGTTCGTAAGTCGTGAATCTTTAACGCGCGTCTGACATCACTGATTCCCGCTATTGCGTTTACTTCTTTGTCTGTTTCGTCGAACATATTCGGCAGTCCAAATAACCGGTACGTTCTCGCCTTCAGCATTAGTTCAACCGCGTAGCCCAGCAGGTAAAACGCTCCGTCGAACTTTTTGCCTTCGTACAGCAGTTTCGCTTCTTCCAGACGTTCTCACGCCAGCACTTCGATTTCCTGCGGTGTTTTCATAGTTAATTTTCTATTACGAAATTATAACTTGTCAACGACAAAATGCAATACTTGTATATCAAACAACAACCGCGTGCGCAACAGTAAACGCCGGAGCGATTGGTTTGACGTTCAGACAGATTTTTCCCCTGTCGGCTTTCAAATCACAATCATCCGGCATCTCGCTGCGTTCGCGGCTATTATTGAATTACTTTACGTAATCACTACGCTGCCTTGCGTTTCTCTACCTCGTCCGTCATTGATAGCGTAAGCGTTGACGGGTCGCGTTCCTCCGCCTCGTTCGTATCGTTGACTTTCTCCGCTGTTTTTTTATGGCTGAACAAACCCATCACATACAGTTTTATCCGCTGGAAAAACACCGCTGCGCTCAACAGCCCCATCGCGATAAATTGGAATAACAAACTTGCGGCAAACGGGTCTATGTATGCAAAAATCATTGCATTACTCCTTTCAAAAAATTGTGACAATTATTTTTCCGCCAAACGTAACAAACAACAACTTAATCGGCGGGGGTGGAGTTTAGCGAAAAACGTTCCGGGTGTCAAGGTGAATATTGGTTTATTTTCACCACTTGCACCTGTTGAAAACTCAAACCGTTTTGTTATACTTTTACTCTATGTTTACATTTCCACTCTTACTCTGGTTTTTACCGTTAGCCGGTTTAGTCATACTGATTCACCTAATCAATATGTTCCGTCACCGTCCGCAGCCGTGGGCGGCGATGGAGTTTTTGCTTGCCGGTTACAAGAAAAGCCGTACACGAATCCTGTTACAACAACTCCTGCTGATGTTGTTGCGAACACTCGCCGTCGTCGTTCTGATTCTTATGCTCGCGGGACCGAAACTCGCCGGACGGCTTGCCGAACTGCTCGGCGGACAGAAAACACACCACGTTATCCTAATCGACGATAGTTTTTCGATGAGTGACCGTAACACGGTTCAGGGCGGACAATCGTTGTTCGAGGACGCACTATCGGTCACGAAAAAAATTCTCGACGACGCAGCCGCGAAAGGCAGCGATGACCGTTGTACAATTATACTAGCATCGCACGCCCGCCGTATCGCCGCCGGTGACGAGCCGGAACTTATGGAACGTCCGCTTGACGCAAAACAACGCGAGTCGATAGACAATGTTCTCCGAAACACGACTGTTTCCGAGTTGTCCGCCGGTCCCGAAGAACTCCTCACCGCCGCGCGCCGAATTGTAACGGTATCGAAAACGTCCGCGCGAACAGTAGTCTATCTGCTGTCCGACTTCCGTACCCGCAACTGGGAACACCCCGAACGACTGCTGAACCTCATTACCGAATTGAAAACGCTCGGCGCGGCGGTGCGTGCGATACGCGCGACCGATACGCAGCGTCCGAATATCGCGTTACGTCAAGTCCGGCTGGTTGACGGAATCCACGCGGCGGATGTCGAACTGTTGTTGGACGTAACGGCGGTAAACTACGGGACGGACGACGCGGCGAATGTGCCGCTATCGGTTTTCATTGACGGGCAGTTGCAGCCGGGTCTCGTTTTCCCGCAACTGAAAGCGGGCGACACGAATCCGATGCCGCTCCGTTTTCCGATACGGCTGACAAACGGCGGCACGCGGCGGATTCAGTTGCAAATTCCGCCCGACCCGATTGAGGCGGACAACAGCATCGCGACGGTGTTGACGATTCCCGAAATGGCATCGGTGTTACTGGTCACGCCGGAGGGCAGGAACTCGCGAATTGCGGCACATGTCCGTGCCGCGATTGCGCCGGGCGGGGTGCGGAGCGGTGTGAATGTACGAACGGAGTCGCCCCGTTTTCTCGCGACTGACCCGCTGCAAGATTACAACGCAATTATCCTGCTTGACGTTTCCGTACTCGACCAGTCATCGTTACGTTCGTTGGAAAAGTACGCGGCGGACGGCGGCGGCGTAGCGTTCTTCATCGGGGCGGCAGCCGACGCGAAATGGTATAACGCGGAGTTGTACCGTAACGGTAACGGACTGTTGCCGGTGCAACTAATTCAGGAAGCAACGTTAGCACCGGACTTCTTAACGAAATCGCCCGACATCGCGATAACGGCGACCGACCATCCGGTTTTCCGTTTGTTCGACAAGGAAGGAGCGGCGTTGCTCGCGCCGGTCAAGGTTGAACGTTACGTCTCGGCGAAGTTTACCGACACGCCAAGTACGGCAAACGAAACAGCGTCGGGACACGTTTTGGCGAGATTGCGTAACGGTTCGCCGCTGGTGGTAGAACGTTTATGGTCGGACACGAAAGCGGAAGATAATAATGAACAAACTACAACCGCGTCGTTGCCGTCGCCGCGCGGCAGAAGTATAGCGTTTATGACGACAACATCGGGTGACTGGAACACGTGGAGCCGCAGTCCAAGTTTTGTGATAATGTTGTTAGACCTGGTCGCGTATCTCAGCCGCCGTTCCGACAGCGAAGCGAGCCAACCGGTAGAAACTCCGTTGGTGACAAAGTTCGACCCGACCCGTTACGAACAAAAGTTGCAAATAGTATTTCCAAAGTCAACAGACGTAACAGAAACAACTCCGCAAACAATCCAACTGGAAGCGGTAATTGACTCAACCGGCGTTGCCGAAGCGAAACTGCCGTCAACCCCGCGCAGCGGCATTTACACAACAATCCTGAAAACACACGACGGAACACCAAACGAAAAATACACTGCGGTAAATCCCGACCCGAACGAAGGCGACACGCGACTGCAAGACCTCGATACGTTAATGAGTGTATTGCGTGAACAACAAGTGCGAATAGAAAGCATGGCATCCTTCGCCACTCCAATAGAGTTTACCGGCAAACGTTCGCTATCAGATTTATGCTTGCTGATGCTAGCGGCATTGCTGGCGGCAGAAATGTTTCTGGCAGGAAGAATAATCCCGCCAATGAAACGATGAGCCGTCGCATTCGCTTGCGGATGCCAGCCCCGCTTACTCCTTACTATTTAATAATTCATCGGCTTGGGATAAATTTGGTAAAAGCAATAAACACACAAAAAAACGCCCGAATGCTCGTTTGAGCATTCGGGCGTATGCAATCTTTGTTTGTTTTACATTCCACCTTGAATATGTTCCGGACCGCCTACTCTGTGGAAATGGTCTTTGTCGATGTACAGGACTTCTACCGCGTCTTCGTTGCGAAGTGTATGTGGAATAGGCCAGCCAACATTTGTCACTTCTTCAAAATAAACGATGCACTTGTAATGTGCGTGGTGAACTTGCGCAGGACCGATACCGGGGTAAAATCTTGGCGGGTCGATATGGTCGGAGATTAGATGACGTTCAATGCCTTTGATGTTACGATACGTGATTTCACCAAACGGTACACCACCCGAAACTGGTCGCGACTTCTCCAACAAACGGATAACTTGGTCTTCTGTCGGCGGGTCTGACGCAATCGCTTCACCTTCGCTTACCGGTCCCAGCACGACAACCTTGTCCGTATAACCACGTTCTTTCTCCCACGCAACATCTTCGTAACCTTGCTGAAAATACGGGCTGACCGGCACCGGAATACTGCCAATGCCAAGTCCGGGACCAGGTGCGACGCAGCCGCTCACAACTACGGTGAAAAGTAATAAAGTTCCGCAGATTAAGGTTTTTGTTGACATCGTGTAGGTTCCCTTATCGCTTCAAGTCTTGTCGTGTTGAACAGGAAAGTAACAACCAAGACAGAATGTTACTCTCGAAAAAAATACACCGATAGCGGGACTTATCGTTAGTTAGCGTTCGTAAACTTGCATACATTTCGATTTACAACAAATTAAAACGGAAATAGTAACGCAACAAGTTTTCGATAAGAAAGTGCAGCAAAATAGGCAAAAAATGACGACAGAAAAATTGAAAAGATAGAAACAAATCATCTATTTTGTTTGTATGATGTAGTTGTTAGATGTTGCCGAAATTGCGTATTTTATTTCACGCATAGCACGCGGCAACTCACCGGAGCAACGCAGTGTTACCGCCTGTTATTACGCACGTAAAACAACGTCCGACGCACAAGCAACACCGCCTACTTCAACGTTCCTACTATCTCTTTTCTCACATCCGTCCATAGCGGGTTTTGGTCGGAACGTAACGGGAAGCCGAGACGTTTTCCTTCCGCAGACAACAAGTTTATTAGCGGTTTTCCTGTTTGTCTGCGTTTTACGTTTTCGCAAAACAACATTGTTACCAAATCGAATCTCCACTTGAACTGACCGGCTACGTGCGGCGTTATGATTACGTTTGGTTGATTCCAAAGTTGGTTATGCGGCGGCAACGGCTCTGGTGATGTTACGTCCATTACCGCACCGGCGATTTTTTTGTTTGTTATCGCTTCAAGCAAGTCGTCTGTTACCACTAACTGACCGCGTGCCATATTCGCGAACAGTGCGGTCGGTTTCATCTTGCTGAACTTGTCTTCATTGAATACGCCGCGTGTTTCGTTGTTTAGCGGTAGGGACAATATCACGATGTCGCTTGTCGGTAACACTTCGTCGAGTTTGTCGGGCGTTAGCAAGTTCGCAACGTAATCCGGTTTATTTGTCGTGAACAAGTCAATCGCCTGAATCGTGCAACCGAACGGCGAGAGCACTTCCGCGAGCCGCCTGCCTACGCCGCCGAAGCCCACTATGCAAACATTGGCGTAACTCAAATCACGTGTCGCGCGTCTGATGAACTTGCGGTATCCGACACAATCTGAATCGTGCTGTTCGCGCAAAAACGTTGGCAAGTTGCGTAACCACGCGAGCAAAAGTGATAACGTATGTTCGGCAACTTGGTCTGCCAACACACCGGACGCGGTTGTAATTGTGATGTCGGACGCAATCACCGATGGCACGAGACACCAATCCATACCAGCGGCGGACGACTGAATCCAACGCAACCGCCCGCGTTTCACAACCTCGTCCCAGTCAACCGGCACCTTCGCGTGACCGAGAAAATAATCGGTATTGAGCAATTCGTCCGCAACACGGTTTTGACCGACATTCACGATTTCGACATCAGACCAAACCGCAGAAATACGTTCGAGATGAATTTTTTCGACTGGCTCGTTTTTGTAGCAGATTAGTAGTTTTTGCATTTTTGTATTCTACTTTAACACGAAATACTCTGTGTTTGTTTACTCCGATGGCATTTACCGAAATACGCTTCCGCGTATTCCACGACTTGTTCGGGCAACTCGAAATACTGGTCGTAAACCCACAGGTCTTCGTATTCGCATTTTTCGGTTGTGTAGTCGCGGCAGATTTGCGGGCGGATTTCGTAGATGTTGCACAAGTTATCGTCGCGCAAGTTACGGCATTTTGTGTGGACGATTAAGTACCACGTACCGTCGTCAACAAATATGCTCGCTTGTTCGTGCAACAAGAACCACCGCATATTATCGAAGTCCCTGGCGGCTTTCGGCGCGTCAATCGGTAACGCAAAATAACGGCAACATTTGCCCGGACAATACTGGCATAGATATTCACCTTTGGGGAGCGTTTCACGTGTTGGTTTGGTTCGCATTTGTTTGATTACTGGTTTTGAGTTGAGTACCGCTCACCGGCGGTCACGGCTTTTATTCGTGAACTAAACTATCACTAAATTCCTCGATACTACCGCAAAGAATTGCACATTGGTGCAACGAATCCAATGCCGTTGAATCAGTATATGACGAAACGGCATCAACGATATTTTGTGGAACATTATTGAAACGGATTTTGAGGACTGACAAAATGTCTCTGACCTTGCCGCTAACTTCGCCTTTTGCGAATGCCTCTTCGTACTCGTCCCTAATCAAATCAATAAATTTATGACCCATTTTTGTTTTTAACTCCTCTGATGTATTAAAATTTGCTTGTATAAATGCGTCCTTGTACGCATCAAGTTTTACCTTTTCGCTGTACACCGCAATCCCTTGGTCATCATACTTTCTACGTCGTCCATATCGACATCGCCGCGCAGACTGTATAGCCGCCGACAATCGTAATACGGCAGTTCGCTCGACACTATTATCTGCGCCGGACACGTCTCACCGCTCACGTAGTAAATACCCGGCGGTGATAAATAACAGTGATTACCGTAAATAACCGTATGATTCTAGCATAAAGCGGAATTTTATTCAAGAGAGACTGCGGAACACACAGAGTAACAGAAAATACAGACCTCAACTTCCGCATTTTCCGTTATTCCGGTTGGCGCGCCAACCAGTGATTTTTACAGACGGTTAAGGATAGGTAAGGATAGTCCTTATATTCTACCCTTTCCTATCCTTACCTGTCTGTTAAAGTAAACAAACGAACTATTTGTTTTTCCTCCGCCGGCTCGCCAAACCAAGACCGGCAAGACCAAGTCCGACAATCAGCATCGTTGCCGGTTCAGGTGTTGGTGAAAAATCAGTGACCCTCGACACACCGAACAATTGTATGTAATCCTGCTCGTTGTTGTTGTTGTTGTTGTTGTTGTTGTTGTTGTCATCGTTGTTGTTCGACGCATACGAAATCGCCATCGCCATCAAAATCGGCTCCGGACGGCTGACACGATAACTCGTGAGTTCGACATTGATTTCATCGTACCCGTCAAGCAAGTCCCAAGCATTGTCATTGATCGCACTGAACCATTGTGTGAGCAACGCAGCATCATCAGCATCCCATACGGATTGCAAATAATCCCAATCCCGCGAAGTTTCATAAGCATAGTAAACATCCCCTTCATACGTTGTATTTGTGTACAACGTCAGCGGATCATCCGGTGTCGAAGAGAACAGAATCGCCTCGACAGCAATCGCGAGCAATTGGGCATACCGGTCGTTTTGTATGAATTGACCCGCGACAAAGTTATCCTCGTTATACGCCTTGCTGTAATAGACATGATCGTACAGTGATTGGAGTTGTGCCTGCTGAACGGTCGTGTACGGTGTCGCCGCAAGCGAAGAGACCTCGGCGATGTGTGGGTTGCTCCCCCAATAATAAAACGAGTTCGCGTCGATAGCCCCGCCCGCAAGGTAGAGGGGAGTCCCGGCTTCGTTTTGAAACCAGTAACCGTTTATCTCCCACAGTGTTTGTTGCGACCAGTGTGCGTTTTGCGCATCCCAGTCGGTGTAAATGTTGACCGTATCCGCACAGGCGGTGATAACGGTTCCTAAAGCGACCAAAGCCGCTAGTGTCACGTTGACAAAAATTTTCACTGTCTTTTTCCTTATTGTTAAGGTTGTTGTTTGTGAAGCGAAGTTGCTTCATTAGCGGTTGAAGTCCACAACTATCGTGCCGCGAAGCAACAAAAAGAAAAAAATAAAATTTCGTTTTTTGTAACCTCTTTGTTGATAATGAAATAAAACAAATGGAATTTTCATGTACACGATTTCGGCAAATTTGCGGCGGCTAAAAAAATGACGTGAAATCATACGCATGTTCAAAAACGCTGTATTATCTTGAAAAAATCGCACTATTTTGCAAGTCCGCGGGGTGTAAACCGGTGGAGTTTTTCACAGAATACGTAAGCGTAGTTAATGACAGATAAAAACTACTACGCTTAACTATCTGTGAGACAAGATGGAATAATACTTCTGATTATCCCGTTTTTTGTGGGCTTCTTTTTTGGGCGTTTGATGTGGCGGCGAGTAGATTTTCTAGCCAAAGCCCAACAGGGCCCCCATTGCGAGACGGATGCTGTGTAATTCGTAACCGTCGGCGAAGTTTTCGGGAAACAGTTCGGGATTGTGTGTTAATTGGGACGCAAGCCAATTGCGAAATTCGGTTGGCTTACCGATTATTTTTTGATACTCATCTTGACCTGCGGCGGACGAAGGATATGATGGTTGCGTGAAGTTGGTCTCTGTATCGGCTTCTTTGCCGTAGTGTCCCTCCTTGAAGACGATACATTATGGCTTTTTTCCCGTTTGAGGCAACCCCCACAAAAAACGGAATAATCAGAAAATTTTAGTATAATGACACTTTTAGTCCTGTCAAGAGTCCTATAACACTTCAAACGTGATAATGCCGACGCTCAAAACAATCATTCGTCCAATTTACAAACCGATTAAGCCATTCGCCCAATGGATAATGCGATTA
>JAITST010000357.1 GCA_031287585.1 Planctomycetaceae bacterium
TATGTTTATCAAACTCCGTTATGCTGGTGCGAGCGGTTGGTATGCGGGAAAATGGCACACAGACCTTTTGAAAAAAGGAGTCACGGAAAAGTTTCTCGATATTACTCTGGATGCTTACGTAAACAATCCCGCCATTCGGCAAGAGTTCGGAAAGCGGGTGCCGGGTATTTTCACGGATGAGCCGCATCCCTTTGGTATGCAGCACTGGACTGAAGAGATGCCCGAAGCGTTTGAAAAGAAGTTCGGTTATTCCTTAATTGATAATCTGCCGTCGCTTTTCAAGCCCATCGGTGATTGGAAAAAGTTCCGGCACGACTGGCATAGTCTCGTACTTGACTTGTTTATAGAACACTGGTCAAAACCGTATTTTGAACGCACCGAGAAATACGGTCTCGAATTCACCGGACATTATTGGGAACACGGTTGGCCCAACACATCGCATGGTCCCGACAATATGGCAATGTACGCTTGGCATCAACGCCCCGCGATTGACTTGCTGATGAATACGTATAACGATTCCAGTTCCGGCGCACAGTTCGGCAATGTCCGCTCGGTCAAGGAACTCGCGTCGGTGGCGAATCAAATGGGACATAGCCGAACGCTTTCGGAGAATTACGGCGCGGGCGGCTGGGATTTGCGTTTCGAGGATATGAAACGACTCGGCGATTGGTCTTACGCGCTCGGTGTCAATACGAACAACGAACACTTGTCTTATGTTACCATCCGAGGCGCACGAAAGCGCGACCATCCGCAATCGTTTTCGTATCACGCTGGCTGGTTCGAGGGTTATCACGTTTTGGAGGATTATTTCACGCGGCTCTCTTATATTTTGTCGCAAGGTCGGCAGGTTAATCACGTTCTTGTTATCGAACCGACAACAACGGCGTGGATGTATCAGGGAACGGGCGAACTGGGCAAGATAGCGCAATCGTTCACCGAGTTTGTCAACAAGTTTGAACGCGGTCAAGTCGAATATGATTTAGCGTCGGAAGACATCATCAAGCGAAACGGAAAGGTTGACGGCAAAGAGTTTGTCATAAACAAAGCGAAGTACGACATCGTCATCCTGCCGCCGTACTCTGAAAACCTGAACAAGCAAACCGTTGACCTGCTCACTCAATACGTGAAAAACGGCGGTAAATTATTGTGTGCGGGCGATCTGCCGAACAGAATTGACGGCGCAGAACAGGAAAAACCGTTTTTGGATGCGAAGAAAGTGGCGATTGATGAGGCGTTCATAGCCGCAAAAGAACGGACGAAGGATGATGGTCTCCTCATCGAAACAAATGGGGAGCCGCAGTCGCTATTTCATCACCGACGGCGGCTCGCGGATTGTGAAGTTATATTTCTTTGCAACTCGAGTCAAACAAAAAGTATAAATGTTGGTGTTATTGCCGTTAAACCCAACATAAAATATATTTCTAAATTTAATCTACTGACTGGTGAAATGGTGAATGTAAAACCAAGTGGAGAGCAATTCTTCATGTTGGAACCGTCTGACAGCGCATTGTTTGTTTGTTCAGAGAAACCATTAACTTTGGGTGAAAAAGCAAAAGATGTGCAATCTCTTTTCGGTCGCGAAGTATCGCCATCATCCGGCGTAACAATAAAACGTCTCGAAGACAATGTTCTCACGCTTGATTATGTTGACGTGAAAGTTGGCGGCGAGGAACGGAAGGATGTTTACACTTGGGCGGCGAATCGGTTTATTTTCCAAAAGCACGGAATGGCGGCTGGTAATCCCTGGGACAGTCAAGTGCAATTCAAAGACGAATTGATTACGAAAAAGTTCCCCGAAAACAGCGGTTTTGAAGCGGCGTATCATTTCACGATTAAGAGCGGCACGGCGATTCCCGCGAATCTTGCGATTGTTATCGAACGTCCTGAGTTGTACAAGATAACGTGTAACGGCAGCGAAGTGAAAGCGATTGACGGCGCGTGGTGGTTGGATAAATCTTTCGGCAAAATTGATTTATCGAAAGTTGCGAAGGTCGGCGAGAACACGGTACGAATCGTTGCAACTCCGATGACGATAGAACACGAACTCGAACCGGCGTATCTGCTCGGCGATTTTTCGCTCGAACCGGCGGAGAAAGGTTTTGTCGTCGTACCGCCAAAACCGTTGATGTTATCGGCTGACAAAGACAAAACGGAATCCATTCCGTATCACGGCGAGGAAATTGAACGTATCTCATGGTTGTCACAAGGAGTTAATTTTCGTCCGGCGCGGCGTGACATCGTTGACCGACAGCCGTCGTTGCAATTTGAGTTCGATAAGGTGTATGACATTTACGCGATTCGTATTTGGAATTACAATGAAGCCGGATTGAAGCAACGCGGTGTCGAGCAAGTCACGGTATTAGAAAAGACTAATGAGACGGACGCTGGTCTTGTTGTGAGTTACAAGTTGCGAATCGGTGACGGCTCGGCACAAACGATAAACTTTGAAAGACCTCGCAAAGATAAGACCATACTGTTTTCGATTCGGTCAAATCACAATGGTGTAAATTACCCGCTTGCGGAAGACGCAAACCCGCCTGACAACGGTTTTGTCGGCTTGTCGGAAGTGCAGTTCCTAACAAAGGACGCAGACGGAAAACTTGTGCCGGTTAAGAATGTCACGGTAAAAGCGTCGAGTGAACTCGTGGTTGATTCGCACGACCGAAAGGCGAAATACCTCGTTGACGGCAGCGGGTTAGGAGTCGAGCCGCCGCGTTTCAGTTGGGATAAACAAGGACTACCGTTTTATAGCGGCAAGGTTGAATACAAACAAACTTTCAAGGTAAAGAAAGAATTAGAGAAACTTTACTGGATAGAGTTGAGTAACTGGTACGGAGCAACATCGCAGATATTGGTGAACAACAAACCGGTAACGTTTGTAATCAACAAAGGAATTCGGAACGACGTAACCGACTTGATAAAAGATGGTGACAACGTTGTAAGTGTAGTAGTTTATGGCACGCCGAAAAACCTACTAGGTCCGCATCATAACGGGAAGCAGAGGGGAAGTGCGTGGCCCGGTAACTTCCACCGCGCCCCCGAACATCAGCCATCCGGTAACGCCTACGATACGATAGGTTACGGAATGTTCGGAGGAGTGAATTTGTGGGTAGAGGATAAGGCGGCGGTGGCAGTGGAGTGAAGATGTGATACATCTGTCACGGATATTTCCTCGCTCTGAAAGAGCAACGCAAACCGACGGCAATTGAGTGTGTAGAGACAGGGCATACCCTGTCTCTACAACTTGTTTTTGCGATTCAAAAAAAATCGGTAATCTTCAAAATGTACAAATACTTAATCACAGGTCTATCCGGTTTTGTCGGTGGACATTTTTTAGAATACCTCGCACAGGTCGAACCCG
>JAITST010000369.1 GCA_031287585.1 Planctomycetaceae bacterium
AAGAACGATTTTGAGACCGCGTTAAAACACCATGAAAAGGCTCTAAACCTGATGAAGAGAGGTGAAGGGAGTGTTGTAATAAAAACACTATTGAGAGCGGCGATACTGTCATCTCTTGGAAAGTATGAGCAAGCAATAAAAGAACTTAAAACGCAATATAAATCGGTTGATACTTTTGAAGACAAGGTTTTGATTGTTACTGCTATTACAGACTTGCTTATGCGTACAGAGAAATATGATATGGCTGGTATGAATGCGGTGAAGACGATGGCTATCATTAATGAATATGTGGTAGGTGATAGAAACGCAAAACAAGATGAATTGACAAAACTAAAACAACGAATAAGGTATGATGAAACCGAACAGATTCTTTTACAATCCCTGGATAGATACGCTAAATCAGAACTTGCAAGCGGAAATGTTGGAGAGTATTTTAAGCATTGCGATTTATTACTTGCTTTGATAAAGTCGAAACCTGAAAGGCAAGGTTTGTTTCAAAGAATAACAGAAATTAACGACAAAGTCCGCAACGCAAAAACGGTTAAAGTAGAATTAGCAGACGAACAACCGCCATTTTTCAATACAACACAAAAAGGAGATTTTCCAAGTGTTTCGTTTCGATTTTCAATGAACGTAATCTTGCTGAACGAAAATGGCGAGATAATAGAAAAGATTTTTGATATTTGAGAGATAACAATCTTTCTGCGTGTCCTGTTTTTTTCAGGGGGTTGTTTTTGTGAGGTAGTTTGATACAGCACCGCCTCTTTGGTCTCGTAACGATAAACATTCCAAACACGTTTCCCGATTTCAAAAAACGTCTCCTTCAAGTTTTTTCTCCTGTTGTGTATCCGCAACCAAGCGTGTAGGAAATTGCGGATAATCATAATCATCGAGAAATTGAGAATAATAATTTTCACCCCTCTTGTAATCGCGGCATATTTTGGGATAATTGCTATCTTACTTGTTTTGGTTGTTTTTTACCTTTCTGGATTTATAAATATGAGAGCAATTGTTTATTACGCTCCGGGTGATATTCGTGTTGAGGATGTTCCGCAGCCAGTTTGTTATGTTGATGGTTTGCTTGTCAGGGTTGAGGCATGTGCTGTTTGCGGTACCGATTTGAAGAGCAAACTTAGCGGGAATCCGCGTATTAACGCTCCGCTTGTTATGGGACATGAATTTACCGGTGTTATCGAACAATTCGGTAGCGACGTGATTCGTAACGGCGGTGTTAGCGATTTGCAACTTGGTGACCGTATTGTTATGGCTACCAGTGTTTCTTGTGGAAAATGTTTTTACTGTAAACTTGGCTACCGGAATTTGTGCAGCGACCTTGCCCCGATGGGATTTTCTTATCCGGGCGGGATGGCTGAATATGTTGCAATACCCGGTCGGGCTTTGCGTGAGGGACACGTTATTAAAGTTCCCGCGTCGGTGTCCGCGATTCACGCGGCTCTCGCCGAACCTATAAGTTGTGCTGTGAACTCGGTATCGCAGTGTGACATAAAAAGCGGTGATACCGTTCTGGTGATGGGTGCCGGACCGATGGGATTGTTGAACGCGGTTGTTGCGCGGGCGAGCGGTGCGCAAAAGGTTTTGTTGTCAGAGTTGAACGAATTACGCCGTATGCAGGCGGCGCAGTTTGGTATCGACAAGTTGATTGACCCAGCGAACGAATCACTCGCGGATATTGTGAAGACAGAGACGAACGGGATTGGTGCGGATGTTGTTATCGTTGCCGCACCCGCCGCGCCGCCGCAGGAAGAGGCGTTGTCGCTCGTTCGCAAACGCGGTACGGTTTGCCTATTTGCGTCGTTGCCGGTCGGTAAGAGCGAGTTGAAAATTGATAGCCGTTTGATTCACTACGGCGAGATTCGGTTAATCGGTTCGAGTGATTCGACACCGCAACACGTCGAGAAAGCGGTTGAATTGATTGCGTCGGGAACGATTCCGGTCGAACGAATCGCGTCGCATACGTTGCCGTTGGAAAAGATTGAAGAAGCGTTTACATTGATGCAACGCGGCGAGTCGTTGCGGGTAGTGTTGGTGCCGTAGATAATAATTTGTAACCGTTATTGCCGCGATAATAGTTGTTAAGTCTCCGTAAAATAAGGTGCTGTCAATTCAGTATAGAAATTTTGTCTTTACTGTTATGCTAATTGCACAGTAGCTGTCCTTGTCCAAGAGTTTTGAAACGCCAACGGATTACCAAATTCGGGAGCAATTTTCGATACAACGAAATGAAAATTGCTCACAACAGTGATGTTGCGGGGCTTCCGGCGTGAACAATGTCGAGACGCGAGATATTGCGTCTCGACGTTAGCGTTTCTATCTTAACAACTTTTCCCCGCACAAGAACGTCGGAGACTGTGCGTCTTGTTCAGGACGATAAAACTGGTAAAATTGTTCGTATTGCGAAAATATCACGTTCATTTTTCACCATATCAAAACTTATGACCTTATCAAATATCAAATCAAACTATGATGTTATCGTTATCGGTTCCGGCTTGGCTGGAATGACTGCCGCTAACATTCTCGCTCGTTCCGAACACAGCGTTTTGTTGCTCGAAAAACATCACAAGCCGGGCGGACTCGCTACGTGGTTTTCACGGAAAGGCGGCAGTCTGTTCGACGTGTCGCTGCACGGTTTTCCTGTCGGTATGATAAAAAGTTGCAAACGTTATTGGAATGCCGACATTGCTGAACGTATCGTTCAACTCAAACATATTCGTTTCGATAATCCGCAGTTCTCACTCGAAACCACTTTCAGCCGCGACGATTTCACGCGGCTGTTGACCGAATTTTTCAAAGTACCGCGTCCGACTGTCGATGCGTTCTTCGACAAGGCACGCTCGATGAGTCATTACGACAACCAGAATCTGACAACACGTCAACTGTTCGACGAGTTTTTTCCAAACCGACCTGACATAGTTCGTCTGTTGATGGAGCCGATAACTTACGCGAACGGTTCGACACTCGAAGACCCCGCGTTGACTTACGGTATCGTTTTCTCAAATTTTATGTCAAAAGGTGTTTACACTTTTCAAGGCGGTACTGACTTGCTCATTCAACTTATGCAAACCGAGTTGTTGAAGAACAATGTTGACATCGCGCCGTCAACCGCGTGCGAGAAGATTACAGTTGAAGACGGAAAGGTGACTGGCGTAAAATTGTCTGGACGTGAAGTCAAAGCACGTGTCGTATTGTCGAACGCAAACCTGAAAGGAACTATTTTCGACTTGGTTGGTGAGAACGTGTTTTCAAAAAATTTCATCGACGAAGCGAAAGCGGTTCGGCTGAACAATTCGAGTACGCAAGTTTACATCGCACTGAAAGACGGCAGAACGATTGATAAAAATCGCTGCGGTGATTTGTTGTTCACGTCCACCGCTCCTGAATTTCGCACCGACTTACTGTTAAGCCGCAATATCACAAGCCGCACATATTCGTTTTATTATCCGGCAACGAGACCGGATAATGAATCGCAAAAGAACCGTTACTACGTTGTCGCAAGTACGAATGCTAATTACGAAGACTGGTCAAAGTTGAGCAAAGAGCAATACGCGGCATCAAAGAAGGAATTAATCGAATCGACGTTAGACCATCTTGACCGTTACGTACCGAATGTTCGCGACGGAGTAGAACACGCGGAAGCCGCGACACCGTTAACGTTTGAGCGTTACACAAGCCACTGGAACGGAGCAAGTTTCGGGACGAAGTACGAAGGATTGGCGGTAAGCAGAAAGTTGCATCAGGAAGTACAAGGACTGTTTCACAGCGGCAGCGTAGGAATAATAATGTCCGGCTGGCTCGGAGCGGTAAATTATGGAGTGATAGCGGCGAATGATGTTGAGGCGTTTTTGATGGATAGTCATTAACCGACGGTGTGAAATTTACAATTTGGATAAACAACAACTACCCATTTACCAGAACAATGACAACTGAAAACTATTTCAATCCCGAAGTCCTTCGTCGCATCTCTCGTCTTGACTTGCGGGCGCGTAATGTTGTTGAGGGTTTTTTGAGCGGTATGCACAAGAGCCGTCACTTCGGTAACTCCGTCGAGTTCCGTCAACATCGTCAGTATGTTGCTGGTGACGACCCGAAAAACGTTGATTGGAAAGTATGGGCGAAGCAAGACCGGTTATACGTTAAGCAGTACGAAGTTGATACGAACCTACGGCTTACGTTGTTGCTCGATATGTCGCCGAGTATGCGTTACGGCAGCCGCCGCGACGGGATGACGAAGTACGATTACGCGGCAACACTCGCGGCATCAATCGGTTATCTCGCTATTCGCCAACAGGACGCGGTTGGTTGTATCACATTCAACAAGGACGCGGAATCAATGTTGCAACCGCGTATGAAACAGTCGCAACTCGATGCGTTGGTTCAAACGATGGAACGAAGCGACCCCGCGGCGCAGCAGTTGCCGCAACGTGAAAATCGTGAACTGTTAGAACTAACGGAAGTGTTGCAAAACGTGAAAGAATCGCAGCCGACAATGAAGGATGCGTTACGTGAGGCGGCGGAAGTGACGACGAAGTTCGGTATAGTCGTACTGATTTCGGACTTGTTGGTACAGCGCGGCGGCTTGTTTGCGGGACTGCGTTATCTGCGTGGACGCGGTCAGGACTTGATAGTGTTGCACGTGTTAGACGACGAAGAACTGGATTTTAATCTGGGAGGTCCGACACGTTTTGAGGGATTGGAACTGCCGCTGAATCTACGTTGCGACCCAAGAATGTTACGTAAGGGTTATATAGAAGCATTGCAGGAATATCTGGAAGAAATCAGACGCGGCTGTTCCCATCACCAAGCCGACTACACACTTTTCAGAACATCAGAACCAATCGACGCGGCACTAAGTACATACTTGAATCATCGCCATTCAATCCTGAAAGGCGCGGCACAAAAAATCAAACGGTGACGCATATACCGAACACGATTGAAAATTGGTAACTGTTCACGATAAAAGTATGATATTCCGCAATTACGATTCGGATTGCTGCTCTTTAACAGTAGTCCTACGTACAAAGTGGGTAAATTCTGGAACATCGGCGGGCTTCGCGGATTGGCTTGTTTGCGGGTTATTTTCTTTTTATTTCGATTGGTGTGCGGTTGTATTTTGAAAGATTGTTTTTAGATTGAGTATTACTTCTTGTTTGTGTTGTCATTTCACGATGTACGCTCACACGGCACCGTTTTGTTAGGGGGCTGACTTGGTAACATCGTACATTGCAAACTTTATGGTTACGCACAATCTTGATAGTCAGACTATCGAACGTATCGTTCGCGAAATTGTTACGCGACGGTTCGGTAATTCGATACCCGATACTTCACCTGCTTCTATCGCGGCGAATGTTGGCTCGTCCGCCGCGCCGGAGTTGGTTGTCAGTATCTCGGCTCGTCATCTTCATCTTACCGACGAACACGTTGAGGTATTGTTTGGTAAGGGACGTACTTTGACTAAAATGAAGGATTTGTTTCAGGACGGATACTTCGCGGCTGAAGAAACTGTTATGATTGTCGGACCTAAACGCCGTATGTTGCCCAGTGTTCGCGTGTTGGGACCTACACGTTCGGCAACGCAAGTCGAGTTGGCATTCACCGATTCGATTTCGCTTGGCATTGACCCTCCGGTTCGTGAGAGCGGGAAGATTGACGGTTCGGCGGGTTGCGTACTTGTCGGACCGAAAGGTGTCGTTGAACTCAAAGAGGGTGTCATTCGCGCGGAACGTCACGTTCATATGGGACCGTCCGATGCAGCGTTTTACGGTGTCACGGACAAGGAACGTATGAAGTTGGTTGTTCACAGCGGTTGTAAGACGACGTTTGAAAACGTGTTGGTTCGTGTTGGTAACGGATTGAAGTTGGAAGTTCATCTTGATACAGACGAAGGCAACGCGGCGGATTTGGAACACGCGACGAAAGTTGAACTGGTAAAATAATTTTAGATTTATTATTTTAGATTGAATCAGTTGTATTCAATCTAAAATCAAGAATGAGTATTGTATATTCCGTCTATCACGTTTGTTGGTAGGCAACGTTTTTTCTCTAACCCCATCAGAATTATGGCTAAAACAATGGAAGCACTTGGTATGATCGAAACGAAAGGTTTCATTACGCTGGTCGAGGCGACCGACGCGATGATGAAAGCCGCGAATGTTGAATTTCTCGGCTGGGACAAAGTCGGCAGCGGTATGGTGACGGCGTTTGTGACGGGTGATGTTGCGGCAGTCAAAGCGGCAACTGATGCCGGAGCGTCCGCCGCCGCGCGAGTCGGCGAAGTCCTCAGCGTACAAGTTATACCGCGTCCGCATAACGACATCAGCAAAGTTATGAACTCTGTTGTCGCTAAAAAAGTAACGGCTTAACTGATTTTAGATTTATGGTTTTCGATTTGCTGTTGTACAATCTAAAATCCCGAATCAAAATTCATTACACTTACACTTATTTCATCACTCCTAAACCAAACCAGAGAGAGCAATCATGCAAGATGCTATTGGACTAATAGAAACAAAAGGGCTTATCGCGCTTATCGAAGCGACAGACGCGATGGCGAAAGCGGCAAACGTTCAAATTGTCAAACGAGTTGACATCGGCGGCGGTCTTGTCACCACCGTCGTTCGCGGCGACGTAGGCAGTGTTCGTGCGGCTGTTGAAGCGGGTACAACCGCGGCGCAGCAAGTCGGTGAACTCGTAGCCAGTCACGTCATCGCGCGTCCCGCCGAAGGCGTTGTCGCGGCGTATTTGTCGTAACATCGAACGGTAACGGATAAATTTAATCGCGTGAATGTGAAACACACAATCGCGTTTGAAATTGTTTATTCAGTTTTACCGTATAACGATTCAGGAGACGGACGTGAAAATTTTAATCGCGAATCTCGGTTCTACCAGTTTCAAGTATTCGTTGTTCGAGATGGACAATGAGGCGGTGCTGGCACGCGGTCGTGTTGAACGTATCGGCGACTCACTATCGCCGTGTACAATCGACATCGGCGGCAAACGTTACGAGACGACAGTACCGGTTGCAGACCACGCGGTCGCGGTACGTCAATGTCTCGCGCAACTCACCGACCCGCAGAGCGGTTGTATTCGTGACGCGGCGGAAGTTGCGGCGATTGGATTCAAAGCAGTTCACGCTGCCGGAGTTTCAGGCGTTCACATCGTTACAGCGGAAGTCATCGACGCGATGGCGGAGTTGAACGATGTTATGCCGGCTCACAATCCGCCTTACGTCAACGCGATGCGGTTGCTCAACGAGAAGTTGCCGGAGATACCGCTCGTTGCCGCGTTTGAAACGGGTTTTCACCTCACGATACCGGAACGAAATCGTTACTACGGCGTACCGTTTGAGTGGATTGACGAACATTACATTCAACGTTGGGGCTTTCACGGCGCGAGTCATCGTTATATCGCCGGACGTACCGCACAGTTGTTGAAACGCGGCGATTTACGAATCGTTTCGTGTCATCTGGGCGGTTCGAGTTCGCTTTGCGCGATTAATAAAGGTGAGAGTGTCGCGGCTAGTATGGGAACGAGTTCGCAAACGGGACTGTTTCAGAACAATCGTGTCGGCGACTTCGACCCGTTCGTGTTACCGTACCTTATGAAGCGTCTAAATAAATCACTCGACGAGATACTGAACATCATGAGTACGCAAAGCGGGCTACTCGGCTTGTCAGGACGCAGCGGCGACTTCCGCGATTTGTTACAGGGAATCGAAGAAGGCGACGCGCGTTCACGGCTGGCGGTCAACGTTTTCGTTGGTTACGTCAGACAGTATCTCGGTTCGTATCTTGTTGAACTTGGCGGCATTGACGTTATAGTTTTCACGGGCGGAATCGGCGAGAATAATCCGGTGTTACGTGAGATGGTTTGTATAAATCTCGACGAACTTGGAATAAAACTATCGCCTCACGCTAACGACGCGGCACGCGGAAACGAAGCACCAATCCACGCCGAAGATTCAAAGACACAAATTTGGGTAGTACCAACGAACGAGGAAATTATTGTCGCGCGGCAAACGGTAGAAGCGTTGAAGTGATTTTAGATTGCAGATTTTAGATTTTAGATTGCAGATAATTTGTTATGTTAATCGCAAAAATCGTTGGTTCACTAATCGCAACACTCAAGACCGAGTCAATGCTTGGTCAGAAGTTGTTGCTTGTTGAGCCGTTTCGCGTTTCGGAAGACCGCGCGACAATGAAGACTACGGGGCGGTCGCTTGTCGCGGTCGATACCGTCGGTGCGGGCGAAGGCGAATATGTGTTGATAGTGCAGGGCTCAAGTGCAAGAGCAACACCGGAAACACAACCATTACCAGTGGACGCGACAATCATTGGAATAGTTGACGCGATAAACATAGGACAACAGCAAGTCACTTTGTAATTATTTAGATTTTCGATTTTAGATTTAGATATATGAGTCATACCAATCTAAAATCATAAATCCAAAATTGAACACATAACCAAACAAGGATGTTTAATTATGACCATTAACGAATCATTGGTTCGCGGCGTTGTTGAGGAAGTTTTGAAACAGATTACCAATCGCGCCGATGGAGCGGCGGTTGGTTGTCCGGGCAACGCTTACCACTCTTCGTGCAATTCAGCACGCGGACATAACGGTATATTCACCGACGCAAACGACGCTGTCGCGGCTTCCGTTGCCGCTTACGACGAACTCTCTCACCGCACTATTGCCGAACGTAAAAAGATTGTCGGTATTATCCGCCGTGTCGCTATTGACCAGTCCGTCGAACTCGGCACGATGGAGATGAACGAAACAAAAATCGGGCGGCTTGTTCACAAAATTGACAAGTTGCAAAATCTCGGACACAATGCGCCGGGTGTAGAGTTTCTCAAAAGCGAAGTATTTAGCGGCGATTACGGTTTGACCGTTATTGAGTTCGCGCCGTTCGGCGTTATCGGTGCTGTCACACCGGTTACACATTCGTTGCCGACGATTTTGAACAACGCAATAAATATGATTTCGTCCGGCAACACACTCGTCGTCAATCCGCATCCGAGCGGTAAACGAGTCGCGGCGGAAGGTGTGCGGCGTTGCAACGAGTTGATACTCCGTGAACACGGAATCGACAACTTGGTTTCCGTCATTGCTGAACCGACATTACAAACCGCCGACGTTATTTTCAAACATCCAAACGTTTCACTGTTAGTCGTCACGGGTGGACCGGCTGTCGCGAAAGCGGCGTTATCACAGCAGAAACGCGCGATTGTCGCGGGACCGGGTAATCCGCCGGTAGTCGTTGACGAGACTGCCGACTTCGACAACGCGGCACGTTCGATAATCGCGGGCGCAGCGTATGACAACAACTTGCTTTGCATCGCTGAAAAGGAAGTTTTTGTTGTCGAGTCGGTTTTTGAAGTGATGATGAAAGCGATGGAACGCGCGGGCGCGGTGCGGCTCAACGCGCAACAAGTTGACCAATTCACGCAAAAGGCGATAGTTCCGACTGGCGAAGGCGCGTCACGTCATCTTGTTCCGAGCCGCGAATTTCTCGGCAAGGACGCGGCGGTACTCGCAAACGGAATCGGTTTGTCGATACCGCAAAACGTTGAGTTGTTGTACGGTGAAACGGACGAGTCGAACCCGTTCGTACCAGTAGAACAAATGATGCCGTTCGTACCGTTCGTTCGCGTGAAAGACATTGACCACGGAATTGATTTGGCGAAAAAATACGAACACGGATTCCGTCACACCGCGATTATCCATTCGAGTAACGTTCGCAATATGACAAAGATGGGCAAGGCACTCGAAACAACGATATTCGTGAAAAACGGAGCATGCACCGCGGGACTGGGCGGCGGCGGAGAAGGATACCCGTCGTTCTCAATCGCGGGACCGACCGGCGAAGGAATCACAACGCCGCTAACGTTCACGAGACAGAGACGATGCGTGTTGGTTGACAGTTTGCACGTATTGGGTAAATGATTTTCGATTTTATTTTAAGTTCAAACAGAATAAAGCGAACAAACAATGAATGTCGCGAGAGTTATCGGTCAGGTCACATCGACAGTGAAACATCAGTCGCTAGTCGGCTGGAAGTTGCTTGTTGTCTTGCCGCTCACAAGCGATGCGAAACATCGTGACGGCGAGCCGATACTGGTAATCGACGCACTCGGAGCGGGGGCGGGCGATAACGTGATAATCACAAGCGACGGCGTATATGGTGCGAAGTTAGTCGGCACGAAGGCGACACCGGTTCGATGGAGCGTAATCGGAATTTTAGACGAACGACGGAACGAAAACGAACAATAGGTACGTATTATGACCGTCATCGACATTGACAAAATTGTTCAACTCGTATTGTCCGACTTGAACGTTACTCGTCCGGTAACATCGGAACGAAAAACCGTTGTACAACCGGTAACTGTTCCAGTTGCGGTAACGAACAACGCGGTAATCGACTGGACAAGCCGCAAGTTGGTTACGCTTGCGGACGTGAAATCCGTAACGTTATCATCGGTTAATGAGATAGTTGTGGGTTCGCGGACAGTGGTAACGCCGTCGGTAAAAGACGAATTGCGGAAACGCGGTTTACAGTTAAGAGTTGGCAACGTGGCGAGCGACAAACCGCAGGCGAACGAAACAAGTAAGAAAACAATTTGGTTAGGCATACAACTGGCGTTACCGGAACCATCATCGTTAGCCGCGATTTTGCGAAAGCAGAATTTGGAGGTTGTGACATCGGTAGTGGAGACGACAGACGCGATGGCGGATGAAGTAGTGAAACAGATTCGCGAACATCAGTGTATCGCGATAACGACGGAGTCAGCGAAACTGATTTGTTTGGCAAACCGTAACGGGGCAGTTTGGGGAATAAACGGATTCGACCCGCAACAAACCGCCCGTGACGCGAAGCAACTAGGCGCGAACCTGTTGGTCATAGACCCAACCGGAAAGAATCAGTTCCGTCAGAACGAAATCGTTAAGGGGTTTGTAAATGCGAATAGTTAAAGTAATCGGTAACGTAACGCTATCGCGTGTTCACCCGACGCTGGTCGGTACGCAGTGGAAACTCGCGATACCGTTGAGTTTCGACGACATCGTGCAATCGCGTGACGAACCCGACGGGGAAGAAATGGTTGTATATGACGAACTAGGAAGCGGAGTAGGCGAGTGGATTGCGATAAGCGAAGGCGGTGAAGCGACAATGGCGTTTTACCCGAAGAGAAAACCAATAGACGCTTATGCTGCCGCAATACTTGACAGCGTAGAACTAGACCAGCCGGCAATTAGCAGTATTGAGTAATAATTTTTTGATTTATTATTTTAGATTGTTTGTTTCAAAATCATAAATCTGAAATCAAAAATAGAACATTATCCCAGCAACATTCACTTTTTGGAAAGGATTCACTATGCAAAATCTTCATCAGGTCAAGGAAGAGATTTGCGACATCGGTCGCCGGATTTATAACAAAGGTTTTGCGGCGGCTAACGACGGCAATATCAGTTTTCGTATCGACGAGAACCGCGTTGTCTGTACACCGACCGGTGTCAGCAAAGGTTTTATGAAGCCGGACGATTTGTGTATCGTCGATATGAACGCGAACCAAATTTCAGGTCACCGCAAGATGACCAGCGAAATACGTCAACACATTACGATTATGAAACATCGCAGCGATGTTAAGTCGGTAGTGCATTGCCATCCGCCGCACGCGACAGCGTTCGGAATCGCGCGGGAGGCAATCCCGCAATGTATTCTGCCGGAAGTCGATATAAATATGGGCGACGTGCCGATAGCGAAATACACTATCCCCGGCGGTCAGGAATTTGCGGACGCGATTTTACCGTTTGTTGACAAGAGCGATATTATCGTACAAGCGAATCACGGAACGGTAAGTATGGGACCGACGGTAGAGCGGGCGTACTTCCTTACTGAAATGCTGGATGCCTACTGCCGTATCCTGTTAATTTCGCGGAGTATCGGTAAGGTAGAATACTTCACGAAAAACGAAGCCGAAGATTTGTTAGCACTGAAACAAAAGTGGGGATTCAAAGACCCAAGAGCAGACCTCGCGAACTGCGAACTATGTGCCAACGACATTTTCCGTGACAGTTGGAAAGAAACCGGAGTATCCCACAGAGCATTCATCCCGCCGACATTCCGCAGAGGTGAAGAAGAAACAAAATCTTGCCAATGTAAGTCAAGTTCAGACGAGCAAGAACAACTAATCAAAGTAATCACAGAACGAGTGCTGTCAGCACTAGGAAAGTGATTGTTGACATCGCGAAATAACCGTAGATTAAAGTCCACGGTTATTGACCGTCGGCTTCAGCCGGCGGTACTTGTTTTTGCGATTCAAAAAAAATCGGTAATCTTCAAAATGTACAAATACTTAATCACAGGTCTATCCGGTTTTGTCGGTGGACATTTTTTAGAATACCTCGCACAGGTCGAACCCG
>JAITST010000149.1 GCA_031287585.1 Planctomycetaceae bacterium
ATTCTCCCCCCTGACAGTTACCCAACAAAAGCGTCATCTAACTACGTGCCACTCAAACAATTCTCACGGTAAGTTCCTCTCAACTTACAAGCCAAACCAAACCTCGTGTCTTCGTGGTGAAAAATCTATTACTGTGACGACAGCCAACAAATTTATGCCAGATGGATTCCCCACTAATTTTTACATACCCGCCCCCCAAAAAAACAAAAAACATCCGATACTTGAAACCTTAAATCCAATCGTGTACAATGGAGCGTAAGTTGAGTTTCGGTTCACGCGCAACGTATTCGTTACGCTCAAATTGTCGTAGTTATTCAATTCACGCACGAGACCTATATGGAAACTATACACGAAGAATGTGGTGTTGCCGCGATATATCACTTGTCCGGCGGCGATGTGTCGCCGCTTTGTCCGTCGCGGGGACGCGACTCTGTTTCGGAACTGATACCGCGTATGCTGCTCGACCTGCAAAATCGCGGGCAACTTGCTGCCGGTTTCACTACCTACTCGCCGCAACGGAAACAAATCATCGACACACACAAAAATGTCGGTTCTGTCTCCGAAGTCTTCCAGATTACACATCGTGACTCGTTTCGACGGTTAATGACAGAATACTCCGGTAACGCCGCAATCGGTCACGTTCGTTACGCGACGTGCGGTCGCGATGACCGTTCGTATGCACAACCGTTTGAGCGTCACCATATCAAGAAACACAAGTGGTTCAGTTTCGCGTTCAACGGACAACTCGCAAACTACGATGTTCTCCGTGAAGGATTGCTGAACGACCGCAACACGTATCTCGCCCGCGAAACCGATACTGAAATCATTATGCACTTCATCTGTTCCGCGTTATCGCCGCAAGACGAACCGGACTTGATGGAAGTGTTGCGCATCATCGAGCAGGGCTTCGACGGCTCGTACAGTTTGGTTTTTCTCAACGCACTCGGCGATATGTTCGTCGCCCGCGACCCGCTTGGTATGAAGCCGCTCTGTTACGCAATTGAAGGGAACCTGTTCGCTGCCGCGAGTGAGAGCGTTGCGTTGTTCAATCTCGGTTTCTCGGCGGAGAGCATCAAAAATGTTGAGCCGGGGCAGGTTATATTTGTCAACAAAAACGGAATACGCTTTGAACGTTTCGCACAACCGCGCAAGCCCGCTCATTGCTTCTTTGAGTGGGCTTATTTTGCGAACGTAGCAAGTACGCTCGACGACCACAGCGTTTATCTTGCGCGTAAAAATCTCGGTTGCGAACTGGCGGTGTTGGAACAGGAAAGCGGTGACGTGGTTATCGACGAAAACACGATAGTTGTTCCGGTGCCGGACACAAGCAAAGCCGCCGCCGACTCGATGGCATACACATTAGGCATACCGAGTCTCGAAGGTTTGATACGTAATCGGTACAGCGGACGAACGTTTATCGAAGGCGGAGAATACCGTGTGCGAAAGGCGCAAACGAAATATACGCCGCTGCGTGAGGTATTGCAGGATAAACGTGTCTTTCTGGTTGACGATTCAATCGTCCGTTCAACATCAATGCGTGTGTTGCTGCAAAGAATCCGCGAACTCGGTAAGGTGCGTGAGATTCACGTCAGGGTAGCGTGTCCGCCAATCATATCGCCGTGTTTTTACGGAGTAGATATGTCAACGTTCGCGGAGTTGTACGCACCGGGCTACATAGAGTTGCACAAACCGATAGATAACTGGGCAATCACACCGCTAATGCAAGCAACGATGGCACGTGATTTAGGTGCGGACTCGTTGCGTTATCTACCGGTAGAGTCAATAGCGAGGGCAATCGGTTTACCGCCAGACCACCTGTGTCAAGCGTGTATAACAGCCCATTACCCGACCCTCTGGGGAAAGAAACTGAAAGATACTGCCCTGGAAACGTACTGGAAAGTAAGAGAAGGAGAAATAACAAAAGAAGCCGCAACAGAAAGAACAGTGGGAAAGTAAAACGGGTATTGCTGTACATACTTGTCACGGCAAAAAATTGCTCTCAACCGCGATATTGCAGCGAGTAAACCTATGTCACGATGCAAACAATTTTCGGTCGTGTTAAGTATAATTGTAAAATAAATATAAGGTCTCCTCTAATAACATGCCGAGAATTTTGGTTGTTGCTATAATGAAAGTGTTTTTATTTTATCAGCATTAAAAAATTATACTTGCCCGTATTGTAACTATTTATAAATAAAACAAGAAGAACTAGGATTACTCGCTGAAACATATCAGCATCTCGATTTCTGCTTTTTCATAACCATGATGCGATTATTCATTCATACTCTCTTTATCGCTTGTTTCTTATGCGGAAACGACGCTTTGTTTGCCGAAGACATTCGCATCACATCGCCGCTGGAAAAAACGGCACTGACTTACACCGTCGGTCTGATTCAAGGCGAACTTGCCGATATAAAAGCAGCCGAAGTTCGTCTCGTCAATCCCCGAATTCATCGGGACGGCAAATTCGTTCTCGGTCAGGCATATCAGGGGAAATTCAAAGTTCTCGCTCCGCTCCAAAAAGGAGTCAACAAACTGACCCTCACGTCCGGTAAGCCCTTTCAAACTTACAAACTGCTGATTGTCCATTAATCTTAACCTTATATCATTTTATGAAACGTTTATGCTTTTTTGTATTATTATTGTGTTGCAGTATTGTAACGGCACAGCCGGTTGACGATCATTGGTCGCCGACCGTGAAGATTGATGCTTCGCAGAGCGGTGAAATGATTTCGCCGTTCATTTACGGGCAGTTTATCGAACATCTCGGACGCTGCATCAACGGCGGCGGTATCTGGGCGGAAATGCTCGAAGACCG
>JAITST010000453.1 GCA_031287585.1 Planctomycetaceae bacterium
TTGCGGGAGCCGCTGTAACGCTAATCCCTGACCGTGAAGGCGGTACCGCGGAAGACGCGGAACAACGAAATGCGTTAGCAACGACCGATGCGAACGGGCATTTTGTGATGACAACGCTCGACCCCAACGACGGCGTTTATCCCGGTAAATACCGGGTACAGGTTACAAAATACGAACAGAGCGGCAAGTTGGTCGGAACCGGCGAAATCGACGACATGGGAAAAGAGATCATGTTTGAACCGTCGGTCAACCGCCTTCCGGCACTTTACGAGAACTATCAGAAGTCGCAGTTGAGCATTGATGTTCCCGCCGGCGGGATAAAAAATGTGAAACTGGATTTGGTTACAAAACCGTAAAGGGAATTTTTGAAAACCAGTTGCAACCGCAGGGGAAATTTTTTCGACCGACATATAATTTCCGCCTGCGTTGTATTGAGTTTTTACTCGTCCTTTCTCGTTATACATTGTCAAACTCATTGGGGTTGTGCGGTGTAAATAGACAGCGATATCTTTTACGTTTCCGGTAATTTCTGACCACGACCGTTTTAATTCCGATGTCGTAATAATTGTTGAAACCGCTGATAATTCGTTTTTATGTAAAACTCCGTAAACGATTTTTGAAAGTCAACACACCGACTTTTCCTATCTATATCGATAGATCACGTGAAATTAAACTTATAGCAATTTCTTACGACACGGAATACAGAGTCTATTGCCATTGATTTCTTCAATACGTGTTGCCATAACTTGTTCGCCGCAGTTGCCGCAGCGGATGCTGTTGTGAATCCGTGCGGTTTCAGGCATCGCGATTTGTGCTGGGGTGATGGTGAAGATGTCTTCAAACTTAGCGTCCATAATGCGGTCTATCATTTTGTGCTGAATTTGATGTCGGGCTTCGGTGTCGTCGGGAGCGAGTTTGTTTTGTTCTTCACGCAAGTCTGTAACAAGACCGCCACGTGTCATCAGCCGTGCGTTTTTGCCGTCATTGCGACGGAAAAATGAGTATGCGTTTTTGCCGTAATCGAGGAAGATGAAATTCCCCTTGCCAAATGTGCAACCTAGTAAAAACTGAATTGCATCCACCGAACACATATCAGTTTCGACCACAGCAACAACCTCTTCATCTTCCGCACAACCAAACTGTTCAATCGCCCATTCACCAACCCGCATCCCAAACGCCAGTCCGGGGCAAAGATGTCCGTGAAACGCAACTACACCATCAAATTGCTTTTGTGTCAACACAATAAATACCTTTCTTTTGGTTTTGTAAATTGTTCAATGTATAATGAAATAAATTTTGAATCACAATAATTATGGTTACTGTAAAACGTGTCATCGAATACCGCCACAAATAACTCCGTAGGAATTTAACATAGATAACCCTTACAGATGGGATAATGTTTATTTTCAACACGTTTACTAACCCACATCATAACAATTCAATTACACTTTCTCAATAATAAACGACACGTTTTGCTCCGTCGTGTGAATTTCGACAGGCAAACCGTACACTGTTTCCAGCATTTCACTTGTTAGTTTATTGTGTTCGACATCGCCGATTAGTTTGCCTTGTTTTAGCAACAAAAAACGGTCAGCGTATCTTATCGCTATGTTTATGTCGTGCATACTGAGTATCGCCATGATGTTGCGTTCCTCGACAATCTCCCGCAAGATACGGAGTAACTCAACCTGATTTTTCAAATCTAACGCACTCGTCGGCTCGTCTAGTAATAGCAATTTTGGTTCCTGAACCATTGCTCGTGCCAACGCTACTTTTTGTACCTCGCCGCCGCTGAGTTGATGTAACGGACGATGTGCAAGCGAGTCAAGACCAAAGCGGTACAACATTTTTTCGACAATCTCAAAATCAGTCCGCGACGCTTGCCACGTGAAGTACGGCTTGCGTCCTAGCAATACCGCGTCGAATACCGAAAGCGGTGCTGTTTCCAGCCGTTGTGGAACATACGCAATGTTGCGTGCGATTTTCTCTGCGGAAAATTTGTCGAGCCGTTTGTCGTCAAGCGTAACATATCCGGAGTGAGAACGTAAAACGCGGTTCAAACAGCGAAGCAATGTTGATTTCCCAGAACCGTTTTGTCCGAGTACCGCGGCAATCTCGCCGCGATTGACACGAAACGAAATGTCCGAAATAATTTCTGCATGACCGTAACAGAATGAGATATTGTTGATTTGTAACATCAAAAATTTCTCCTTCCAAGCAGCAACGAAAGGAATACCGGTACACCGATGAACGCGGTTAAAATCGAGACCGGCAACGTTCGTTGTTCGAGGAGCAATCGCGCGGCGGTATCGGCAACGAGGAGCAGTAACGCTCCAAACACCAACGAAAACGGCAGCAAAAAACGATTGTCCGAACCGACAAACAGACGCGACAAATGCGGTACAACAAGTCCGACGAATCCGATGATTCCAAGCAGCGACACGAGCAATGCCGTCAACAGCGACGCGAGAATCATCGTGAGCATCCGCAGACGCAACACCGGTACACCAAGTCCTTGCGCTGTTTCTTCACCAAAAACGAGAGCGTTGTAGTTCCACGCCTGCGAGAGAAAATACACACTCACCGGTACGATACAAACAACCATCAACCCAATCGTATTCCACGTCGCGCGGGTTGTATCACCGAACGTCCAATACACAATCGCCGCCAGCCGCGACTCGTCGGCGACGTATTGCATAAACATCAGTCCGGCGGAAAACAACGAACTAAACGCAACGCCGAGCAACAATATCGTTTCCGACCGCGACCCGCGAAGACGGCTCAACGCAAGAATCATAACGCTTGTAAGTACGCACGCGATAAACGCTCCCATTGCTATCCAGTGTTGTGAAAGTCCGGGACTTGTCAGCGTGTTGTCCTGCGCGATAACTCTGCCGCCGCCGATGAGCAACATCAACGCCGCGCCAAACGCCGCCGCGTTTGAAATACCAAGCGTAAAAGGCGACGCGAGCGGGTTACGCAATACGCCTTGCATTGTCGCGCCGGCAATGGATAGTCCGGCACCAGCAAGAATCGCGGCAAGTGCTTGCGGCAGACGGATATTCATAATGATTCGTACAAAACGCTCCTGTGATTCAAACCCGCAAAGAATCAAAACAGTTTCCCGAAGCGGTACAGATGCCGCGCCAACAGAAATGGAAACGCAAAGCATAACCGGAACCGCAACAGTTACTATAATCAGCATTGCGGTTTTGTATGTGTTTGAACGGGTGTAAGTTTCTGTGAGATTGGACATTTTATGGGATTCGCGTCTAACAATTATCAACTATCGTGAGTATAACGTGTCTTCGTGGTTAAAAACTACATTTCAATTTTCTTCAACGCCAAATTCTGTAACGCCTTGTTCAACGGTTCAAAGACCGGTTTACCAACTAATAACGTGAAAATTTCGTCCGCCTTTTGCTGTATGTCGATGTCTGTGAATTTGTCAGGGTATAAAGTTTTACCGACAAACCATGCGTTGACCAACACTGTGTCGTGATTCACAAAATAAAATGTGTTCGGCAACAACGTGTAAACCTGTCCCTGTTGTACCGCCGTGAGCGAACGATACGACGGGTCGTTTCGCAATTCGGTAAGACCGCTCGCTTCCTGTAAATTGAGCGTACCAAGGTCGAGAAACAACACGGCGGGATTCCATTCCAAAATCTTTTCCTTCGCCAACATTCGGTGACGATTACCGAGAATCGGGTCTGACTTATTTTCCGCAACCGGACTTTTCGCCGCGACAAGTTCAAACGGCGGATAGCCCGCTTCACTTGCGTTGAAACCGTGCGAGCCATTGTACGATACACCGCCAACATACACTAACGGCTTCGATTCCTCCGTCATTACGTTTTCTGTACGGCGTTTGAGTTCCGCGATTTCACTATCAAAAAACGCGATGACTTTTTCGGCGCGTTCACGTTTTCCGAGTGCCGTTCCCATTAACCGTAATCCCGCGTCAAACTCGTCACGTCCAACCGTGATACCGCGCATAGGAACAAGCACAACCGGAATACCTGTCCGCCGTGTCAATTCATCGGGGTCATAACCAGCATTGGTGTCCGCTTTGATAATTAGTTGCGGAGGCGGGTCGAGACTTAACAGCAATTCGGGATTGTCACGTCCACTGGATTCGCCAGCGATTGGCAGCGTTTGCAATTCAGGATGTGCCGCGAGATACGCTTTCATACCAAGACGCTCGGTTGCGATTCGCTCGTTTCCGTCGGTAGCGATGACACGGTCAGCACATTCAAGATATACCGCCAAACGAAGTGTTCCGCCGCTGCAATAAATCCGCTCGATTTTTTCCGGCACGAGCCCCTTTTGTTGATATGTTTCCCATTGTTCAATAGTACGAATAGGATGTAATGGTTCGGTAACGGTGTTAGTACGTGAACAGCCGACGGACAATGGTAAACATAGAGACAACAGAACGAATGTGAAAAAATATATCAGCGGCATGACAGAAAAATTTGCTAAAATTGCAAAAAAAGTAATACTAACAACTTCAAGACATTATAGCCCTCAATCAAGTTTTGTCAAGACGTATCAGCAAAAAATTACGGTAGGTACTTGACAATTTAGTTTTTTGCTGTTAGAATTAGTTGCGATTGAGAAAGTCTTTTCTGCTTTGCGGCAGTAAGAAATTGTTAAAAAAGTATTACTGCCGCTATCAGAAAACATCCGTTTCTTTTCCACTTTTCCCACTGAATAAACTATGAACAAATTACAACAGCCACTCGAAATTGGTCGTCAACATGCGTTCACATTGGTTGAACTCCTTGTTGTCATCGCCATCATTGGTGTCTTGATTGCTCTGCTATTACCGGCGGTACAAGCGGCTCGTGAAGCCGCTCGAAGAATGCAATGTACTAACAATCAGAAACAATACGGCATTGGCTTACACAATTATCACGCGGTGTTGAACGCACTGCCGGGCTTGGCGGCGCGAAAGGCACGAACAAACGGTTCGATTTGCTGTCCGGGCGGACAACTTTTGTCGCCGCATTTTTGGTTGTTACCGTATATGGAACAGTCATCGCTTTACGATAGTTTGCCGAAAGGAAACTCGCCGGAAGTATGGATATTCGGTAAATGTGAGCCGTATAACAAAGCGGTTGCAGATTCAGCGAGTATGGTTTCGCAAGTTCAGATTGCCGCGTTTCGTTGCCCTTCCGACCCCGCTCCCAATTTGACAACGGCGATTGCAAACGATACAACAGATTGTCCGTCGGCAACAGTATCGACTGTGACACCAACGGCAACGAACAACTATATGTGTTGCATTGGTTCCGCCACCGGAACGAACTACGATGTTTTCTTTCGGACAGACGGAACGTTTTACAACGATTCGTTTACCGGTTTTAACGCTATGATAGACGGAACCAGTAACGTGATTGTATTGAGCGAAGCAATCGTCGGCGACGGTTCAGCGAGAGGTGCCGCTCCCGGACATCCCGGACGACAACCTTGGTTACGGAGTGGCATAGAAGAACTTGCCGGAGACAATACCCATTTTAAGGAGTATGCGGGCGGCTGCGGATTGACACCAGACCCTGACCTTGACAGCGTACTTGCCGGAACATCAGAATTTTTCGGTTGGCGTGGTTATCTTTGGCTCACCGCTCGCGCACCGGCAACACTTTTCTCAACATACAGTACGCCGAATCCGCTTCATCCTGATTTGGGCTGGCGTTCTGTTTATGGATTCTACGCCGCAAGAAGTTTTCATACCGGCGGCGTTAATGTAACGTTTGGCGACGGCAGCGTTCGATTTGTTTCAAGTAGTGTTTCTCTGGAACTTTGGCGAAATTACGGTAAAGTCAATTCAGGAACTGCAAAGTAGAAACATCGCGAACTTTTTAACGATGTTGGAAAGTTATGATTTAACACGAAGTACACGAAAGGTTTTTAGCGTTTATGAAAATATCTTTTACAACTATTTTTGCTTTATTTGCCCTTTCTCAATTTTTCAGACGGCGTGGATCACGTGCCGCCAATCAAATGTTTTGTAGCGGAAATTTTTGAACCGCTTTACACACCAAAAATAATCTACTACAATCGTAAGCCGTTCTATCGAACAACAAATTTTTACACCAAAGGAGTTTGATGATGGCTTACCGTTTGTTAGTTGTGATGTTGTCTATTGTTTCCGTTTTTCTTTATGCGGAACACAGTGCTAACTCTGCTCTGTCTGACGAAAATCAGACTGAGCAAGT
>JAITST010000455.1 GCA_031287585.1 Planctomycetaceae bacterium
GGCGACGGTGGTGAACTTGATTGCGAATAACCAAAACGGAAACCGGATTGACGGTACGTTGTGTCGAAGACAGGAATCTTTACCCGACGAAAATCAAAGTCGCCGATAAAGAATTCGCACAAGTCAACTTGGAACCGGACACGTTCCACGGTGAATGGAACTACACCATAAAAGCAAAAACTAAAAATATAAAGTGAGTGAGTTATTGTTTGACGGATACTAAGTTGGCGCACATATTCTGATTTGGCTTACAGCGGTCTGAATATTGCGGAGGAGATGTTCCGATGATAAGTATCCGTAAAATAATAAAACGCTCTTGACATCGCAATAAATGGCGGAGTTTTCCGTCTATTTAAGAGTATGCTGGACGAGTTATTCTTTGACGGATACTAAGTGAGAAGGGTTCCCGGAATCGTCCGTTGACGGAGGGGTAGAAGGCGAATAATCGTTTGAAGAGTAAGGTGCGTTGCCGGATAGAACATGTTTTTGGAGAACAAAAGATGCGAATGAAAGAGGAGACATTGCGAAGTATCGGATTTGCGAAGGCGAAGTTTTGGATAGGCATGAGGAACTTGAGCAGCAATATAAACCGGTATTTGAGTTTGAAAAAGTTGGGCAGAGTAAATTAGAGCGGAGATGCCCTGCGCTGACGGCGAAAATCAGTCGTAAGGATGGAGAAAAATAAAACACCTGCACCGCAATGTTGAAGAACAATTCAAGCCTATCGAGTTTTTTTTATTGGGGAAGGGTTGTTAGAGGTTGCCTTCGGTTATGGATTCGGCAGGGAATGCGTTACCGAAAGATACCGTTATCCAATCGAGTAACGGCAAATCAGTTATGACAACCGTTAATACAATAGACTTGTTCGGAAACTAAAACGAGTCGTTGGAATTGTTGGAAAATACGGGACATTTTACTTAACCAAAACGCCTATTTTTTTTATTCTCACGTATCCGAACAAGTCTAATAAAAGACCTAAATCATCCTGAAATCATTAGTTTGATTAGTGGAACGAAATAACGGAAGAGCATTTATAAAAACCACAATTTTAACCGCAGAGTTCGCAGAGAAACGCAGAGATTTTTTTTGAAAATCTTTTGTAATGATTTATAATAGAATAAGTTACAAAAAAATACTCCTCCGCGTTAAAAAAGAGTTTTTAGAGATTCCAATTGGGCAAGGACAGTGATATTGTAATGTAGACAAAATACGCAATTTCTACCAATTCTAACGGTTGTGCTGAGTACGCAGCGTAAAAATGTAGCAGATATTCCGATTCTATCAATTGTACGGTTATTCCTGATTCGATACAACCAAAACGATTATTCCGGTTATAACGATTAAAACAGAATTTAACCACGAAGTCGCCTAGTACACAATTTACCTCAATATGCTGAACCACATTCAACGACTTTGCGTAATTATTACATTGCTTTTACCGTTTTGCAATGTGTTCACGTTCGCACAAACCAGTGCGTCTCCGTTGACACCGCGTGGTACGCACAAAATCTGTGTACCGGAAATTGATGTTTCGGTCGTGCCGCTGTTACCGCTGCTTAGCGAGAGTATTGGCGAAAATGTCAGCGGTGATGTTGTATCAAACGACGACGAATCGGACTCTGGTTCTGTTTTCACTTTAACACCGCGTCGTGCCATTCCTGAATCAGGTGAACCTGTAACGTCTGTCCCCGAAAACATCTTCATCGTGCAGAAAACGGAAAACGTACCAGAAAACGTAATCGTTCTGCAGCCCGCAGCACCGTTACCGAACGCGGTATTTGAAGTTCAAGCGAGTCCATTTGAACAACCCGCTACGCAACTTACGGCACAGCCAGTCGTACTACAACCAATTGTACAACAGCCCTTACCCGTACCGCAGCCAGCCGCCTCACCAACCGTTGTACGACAGCCGAATCAAACTCTTGAATCAAACTATGTCGAATCACAGTTGTTAGCCATAAGACAAGAACTCGAATCGCTAAAACACGAAACATACGCAATTCGTAACAACACTTTCAGCCAGCCGTCGAGCAACCCGAATATGCCGAAGTGGTCGGCGTGGTTTTTCGTTGACTCGGTAAATGTCGCCGACCAGAGCGGTTCGAGTCCCGAAGTTGACGGTACGATACCGAATATGTTCGGTGTGAGCAATGCGGCGATTTCGATGTGGGGTAACTATCGTAACACGTTTGACTACTGCTTTGAAATCGTGTACCGTCCGAACGCCAACGACGACATCAACCTCGAAGACCTCTGGTTCACGTTGCCCGAACTACCGTTACTCGGTCAGTTGAAGTTCGGCTCAATGCCAGTCGAGAGCGGTTTCAGTACGTTCCAAAAAGAAAAGTTCGCAACGTTAATGGGAAGCCCAGGTCAGTCGAAAGCGTTTCAGGCGGCACAGTGTCTCGGTGCGAAATCCGTTCACCACTCGCCGAACAAACGTTTGCGTCTATCGTTAGGAATCTATGCCGCGAGCGTTCCCGAAACACGTTACTTAACGCAAACGAATCCGAATCAAGGTCTAGTGGTAAATTCGCGTCTGACATACGTTCCGGTTTACAGAACCGACTCACGGCGATTGCTGCATCTCGGTGTCAACTATATCTACACCGACCCAAGCAACCACATCTCAACGTTACAAATCAAACCGGGCGCGTTTGGTACACTCAAAATCAAAAGCCCGTTACAGTTCAGTACGTTGACTTCCGCGTGTAACAAAATAGGGACGGAGTTCATCTGGCAACACGAATCGCTAGGCATAGCGTCGGAGGTGTTCGTGAATCATTATAGCGGAATGAACAATGACCGCGACCGCACAGCGTTCGGGATGTACATAGAAGGACGTTGGTTCATAACAGGCGGCAATCACGCTTACAATCTGGAAGACGCAACCCAAGATGCCCCAAGAATCCAAAACCGTCATCTCGGCGGATTAGAACTGGTAACACAATGGGCATACACAGACCTAACAAAATGGAAAGACCAAGACAGTACGGGTATTAACGGGTATGAAACAATCGCTGGCAAACAAAACGACATAACAGTAGGTCTGAACTGGTACTGGACATCAAACGTACATTGGACACTGGAATACGTCCATTCGCGAAGGAATTTATACAGGAAATCAAGTCCGGCGGTAACAGACATAGTAGCCGCAAGTTTTAGAGTGAATTTCTGAAAACAATCCCCCCGCTCTTGATAAAATTATAACCCGTGCTATAATTTCTTTCTTGTGGACTTCACTTCCCCTCTATCAACCACTAACAACACTACAACTATGAAAACTCTATTCAAACTTTTTGTACTCACTTCGCTTGTCGTGTCCTCTGCGTTTGCGGCTGATGATGTTTTGTTGACTTCGGATGATTTTGTTGCTGATGCCGGTAACTATGTGCCGCTTGATTCTCGTTGGGGTGAACTCGGCGTGTTTCACGGCAATAAGGGAAAATTGGTTGGTAGGTTTACCGTCGCTACCGGCGGCGAGTACAATCTTCAAGCCCTTTATGCGTCCGACGAAAAGCGTCCTTGCACTATCACAGTCGCCCGCGCTTACGGCAAGAGTGACGAACAGACCAACGTCTTCGCAACACAGACTGGCGGATTTCTCGCCAAAGATTTGAAGTGGGAATCCGCTCCAAAAACGTTCAAACTTGAAGCAGGTGATTACACAATGACAATAGCGTTTGAACGCTCTATGCCGCACTTTCGCGGTTTCCGTATTACCACCGATAACGCTGTGCCTGCCGCCGACATCTTCCTCACTCTTATCGCCGAAAAAAAACGTATCGCAGAACAACGTTTTTGCGAAGAGAATGCACAAAAATCTGCCGCAACCCGTTCCCGTCTCCAAAAATTTTTACCCGACACCGAGTACATTGTCTTCATCAAACGCGCAACATTTCAATCGTCGCACTACTACACCGACTTCATTGACGGTGCAAGAATCTTCGGCGCGGAACTCTGTTTGTTATCACTCCGCGACGGCAGCGTTAAAAATCTTGTACCATCGTTACGCGGCGGTCTCATCGGACGCTGTAACCTTTCATTCGACGGAAAAAAAATCATCTTCGATTACAAACGTCAACTTGGCGAAGGTTTTCGTATTTGGGAAGTCGGCGTTGACGGCACCGGTTTGCGTCAACTGACTTTTCCGCCGGATGACGAAGAACAGCGGATTGCCAAATACCGGATGGACAAACATAATGCTGTCAGTCAAATCTGGGCGGGATACAAAGGAATCGGTGCCGGACTTTATGCCCACCACACCGACGATTTTCATCCGGCTTATTTACCAGACGGCGGTTTTGTTTTTACTTCGACACGCTGCGAACACGGCATCTTGTGCGATGGTCCTGATGTTTTGACGGCTTCGGTTTTGTACCGTTCCGACAAAGACGGCAAGAAACTCGAAAAATTATCAGACAACTCCGTATCAGAATCCTGCCCGACGGTAATGGAAGACGGTCGTGTGCTTTACACCCGTTGGGAATATGTTGACAACGGTTCGGTAACGAACAAAGGGCTTTGGTCAATCAATCCCGACGGAACGGCATCGTCCGAAATCTACGGTGCGAATATCGCGTATCCGTCGGTCTTCAATACCGCCCGTCAGATACCCGGACAACCGACGAAGTTTGTCTGTATCGGCGCACCGCACATGCCAGTCGGTGTCGGCACGATTTTGTTAGTAGATACACGCGTCAACCGTCGAACAGTTGACGGCGTTCATTATGTTACACCGGAAGTTGACCAACAACATCAATCGCGTTGGCAACGTCCGCAAACGAACCAACCGTTCACTCGTTTGTACGAACCGGAGCAGGTCTCTAAACTCACAATTCAAACGGACAAGTCACGCGACGGCGGCGGAAATACCGATGCGGGACCTTTGTTTATGGATCCGTTTCCGCTCGACGAACATAATTTCATCGCGTCGTTCAACCCTGATAAAAAGTGGAATGACGTGAGCGGCTACGGGCTTTACTATATCAACGACAGCGGCGAACGCGAGTTGTTGTATCGCGATAACGAAATGTCGGCGTGGTGTCCGATTCCTGTTCGCGCGGCGAAACTGCCGGGAATGCCGACGGTTGCGCGTGATACGCAGTTGGCGGAGGAAGGACTCGCGCGGCTGGTCGTGCTGGATGTTTACGCCGGAATGGACAACGTCAAACGCGGCACGGTCAAATATCTGCGGATTAACGAACACGTGCCGCGACCTTGGTCGGCGCGGCGTTATTGGAGCGGTGATGAATTTGACCAGCAACACTCGGCTATCTCGAAGAACGCCGCGCTCGGCTTGCGGGTGCAGCACGGAATCGTGCCGGTTGAGGCGGACGGCTCGGCGAATTTCGTTGTGCCGGCGGACAAGAACATTTTCATACAGGCACTCGACGAAAAATTTCGTGAAGTGCAGCGTGAGCGAACGTTTGTGAACTACCGACCGGGCGAAATACGTTCGTGCGTAGGTTGTCATGAACAAGCGGCGGAAGCACCGATTCGGGGGTCAAGAACGTCAATGCCATTAGCGATGCAGCGTCAGTATGACCGCCCCGCTGCTCAACCCGGTGAGCAAACGGGGGCGAGACCGATTTCGTACTTTGAAGACGTGCAGCCGATTTGGGATAAACATTGTATGAGTTGTCACAACGACGAAAAGGCGGATGGCAAAATCAATCTAGCCGCGACGTTGACAACGCATTTCAATCGTTCCTACGAAACCCTGATGGACTGGAACGCCGCTCCAGTCATCCGCGAAAACCACCCGAAGGCGGGCAACAATCACTACCTGCCGCCTTACACGTTAGGAGCAAACGCGAGTAAACTGGTAAGTCTGCTGGAGAAGGGACATTACGACGCGAAGTTGTCGCGGGAAGAGTGGATACGGCTAACAACGTGGCTAGACGCGAACGGTCAATACTACGGTACGTATTTTGGTAAGAAGAATATAAAGTACAAAGGAGAAAAAGATTTTCGTCCAACACCAACGTTTCAGGAAACGCAAACACTGATACCGCCGATGGAGTAATTTACTGATATACCGAACACGGTGTTGGAAGGTGTTGAAATTTGTAAAGACGTTAATATGTAATGTTTCTACATCATTGCCCTGTAGGGGTAAAAATATTATCACGAGTATTTAAGGTTACGAAATGATTTTGAAAGTGAGGTTCGGGGGCAAGGGTTTTGGGTTGTACCTACACCGAACACCAACATTTTTACAAGAGCAATATTTGGAAAGTGCGGATGGTGTTGTATCTTTGGGAAACGTTACGGTTTCGTAAATTGCTGTCACGTGCCGACAATCAATTGTTTTGTAACAGAAAATTTTTGAGTCGCTTTATACTCCCCCAAAAACATACTACAATCGTGCTGTTCTATCGGACAATAAACTTTACCCCCATAGGAGTTTGATGATGGCTTACCGTTTGTTAGTTGTGATGTTGTCTATTGTTTCCGTTTTTCTTTATGCGGAACACAGTGCTAACTCTGCTCTGTCTGACGAAAATCAGACTGAGCAAGT
>JAITST010000483.1 GCA_031287585.1 Planctomycetaceae bacterium
TTGCGGTAAAGTTTATTGTTCGATAGAACAGCATACGATTGTAGTAGATTATTTTTGGTGTGTAAAGTGACTCAAAAATTTTTATACCACAAAGCAATTGATTGTCGGCACGTGACAGCACTGCCGTAAGGAGGCAACAAAACCACAACTGATTGTAACACTTTGTTCAACCCCTTGCGGGGTAAGGATTTGTTGCCGTAACGTTTATCCTTCGGTATTTTCCGCGTCTTCGTGTGAAAAACTATCCGTGTAGGTTTAATTATTGCTACATTGCAACACAAATAATTTTCAATTATGTTCGATATAACCGCATTCGCTCAATTACTGCCAATCTCCGCATGCTCCTGTAATTTTGCTATTGCATAATCTGCGTTTTTCAGTGTATCATTATTAGTAGATAATGTTTAACTCCAAACACATATTCGGAGAATTTCCTGTGCAAAATGATGAGGCAGTTGTACTTCGGAGCGTTGAATTTAGCGAATCCAGCAACGTTCTGACTATATTTACCCGTAATTCCGGTAAGATACACTGTTTAGCGAAAGGGGCTAGGCAGTTGAAAAATCCGTTTGAATCTTCTCTTGACTTGATGGCTCATATTTTTGTAACATACATTAGTAAAAAGGGTGAACAACTTGATTTGCTCACCGAAGCCAAACTTATCAAGCGGTTTCGTCCACGCGATGAAAACTACGCAGGCGTGTTCGCCGGACTTTACTTTATTGAATTACTTAACGAGTTGACCGCAGACCACGACCCGAACAAACAACTGTTCGACCTCGCAACCGCTACCCTACGCCGGTTCGCTGTCGGAACAAACGTTTGCCGGACTTTGTTGCGTGCGGAATGGAAACTGTTAGAACGTATCGGGCATTTACCGTCGTTAGAACATTGTATCGAGTGTAACAAAACACTTGACCCGCAAACTAACCAACATCGAATCGCGTTCGGTTTAGTTGACGGCGGTGTGTTGTGCAGCAATTGCCGTAGCGGACGTTCACAGGTTGTTACCGTGTCAGCAGATGGTTTGCGGACACTGAATACGATGGCAAGCAGCGACCGCAACTTGTGGCGAACACTGCCGATACAAAACGAAACGATGTACGAGATTCGCGGACTAACAAACCAATTTATAATGAACCTGACCAGCAAACGGTTGAAGATGTTAAATTACACTTCAACAATTGCGCGTTATGACCGTCAGGAAGAAATGACGGAACAACCAAAACAGATTAACCAAAGCCAACACAAGGATACGGATGTCCAAAATGCGAAAGAACAATAATTATTGTAACGATGTTATCACTAAACTCGTTCTAACTTTATCGGTTATCGTTTTGATGTTTCAAAGCGGTTGCCAAAAGTGGGTACAGCCGAGTCATAACAAAGTCGGTTGGTTGACACCGCCTGCGAAACGGCAGATGTGGCAAGTCGCGTCGGACGATGTTACCAAGAGTAATGTCGTTCGCGGACAAACGAATCCGCCCGCGAATCCGTTCGCGATTGCACGTCCGGTGGAACAACAGACAAACGCAACCCTTCCCGCTGACGAACCGTATCCTGTTGTTCAGCAGCCAGTCGCGGCACCGCAAGTACAAGTTGCTTCGCCAACATTATCGCAACCGTTGCCGTCATCGTATCCCATTGTTCAGCCGCTTCAACCATCGTCACCGCTCTCTGCTATTCCCGTTACAGTTCAGCCGCCCGTTGCGTCGCGGTATCAACCGCCAATCGCGAATCAACCGCTTGTCAATCAGCAACCGCCGAATCAACCGTTTCCCGTACAGCAAATTCCCGCACAACCGCCCGTTGCCGCGTCGTCAGAACCGAAATCAATTTGGGATACGGTAACACCGGAGCAGATGGAAGAGTTCTCGCCGAATTTTTTACCGGGTCACTTCGCGCAGCCCGAAGCACAAAAAAAACCGGACGGCATCTCGCTTGAAGAAGCGAAGCGGCTCGAAGACCTCGCAGTCGAGAAGGAACGAATGTTAGAAGCGGCTCGTGAGAAACAGTTGTCATCAGTGCCGAAGTATTTGCAGCCCTTACCGCACTACGCGGGCGTGCTTGAAGAACGTACAAGAGAAACGAAAGGTCGTGACGAACTCGATATTATTCAGGCATCGCATCGTGAACAAGCGGGAGTGTTGGTAGCGTCGCGCGCAACGACTGCCGACGGCAAACCGCTCAATAACAATTATGTGGTTGACCCCGCCGACTTGTTCGACTGGGAGAAAGCAGCCCCGAAAGGATTTGACTGGGACGCGCTAGACCCCGCGAAGTTGGTAACAAGGATTCGTGACTGGGCAGGTTTCGGACCGGACGAAGACAAGGCGTTGGCGTTGATGAAGGAAGGTTACGCGATTCTCAACAGCGACCACGACCTCAAAGACAAGACAAAAAATTTGCGAGCGGCGAAGAAGTTCGAACAGGCGGCGAAGCGTTGGCCTAATTCAGTTATCGAGGAAGACGCATTGTATCTGATGGGCGAGTGCTACTACTTCTCGGATTACTACCCGAAGGCGATGACGTGTTATCAAAAACTCGTTATAAACTATCACCACTCCAAACACCTTGATACGTCTGTTCGACGCTTGTTCGCGATTGGGCGTTATTGGGAAGGGATGTCGCGGAAGGCGGGCGGATTGACGGTCAACTTCACGGACAAGTCGTTACCGGCAAACAGTTACTTTGCAAATTCAAAACGCGCCTATGAAACGATTTTCCTTCACGACACCAACGGACCGGTTTCAGATGACGCGGTAATGGCGTTGGCAACAGCGTGTATGGTTCGCGGACAGCGCCCGGGTGATGCGGCGTATGATGACGCGGCTCATTACTTCGCGTTTCTCCGTGAACATTATCCGAACAGTAAACACGCGGTTCGGGCGAGAGAGTTGGAATTGTATTCGTTAGCGAACACGTATCACGGAACTGGTTACAATACGAAATCGTTAGACATTGTTACCAATCTCGCAGACCAGACATTGGTACAACACTCGCAGGAGTTGACATCGGAAGACAAAACGGAAATCGTGCAGTTGAAGGAATCAGCGATGGAGAAACAAGCGGAGAGCAAGTACGAAACGGCACGTTTTTATCAAAAACGCCGTGAGTACGGCGCGGCAAGAAGGTACTACAACGAAATCATCGAAAAATACCCGCAATCAACGCAAGCGGAGAACTCACAAAAACAGTTAGAAAGTATAGCAGACAAACCAGATAATCCGGGAAGGTTCGACTGGTTTACTGACTTGGTAAATTCGTCAAACAAGAATAGTAATAAAAAAGAAGAGAAATAGGGAATTTTAGATTTTACATTAAATATAATTACACTATGCAACGTAACCTCACATTCCTAATCCTCGCCCTCATCTTGTTGGCTGCCATTGGTTGCCGCGGGTATCGTGTTGGTGCGCCGTCGTTGTATAGTCAGGATATTGAGACAGTTTACGTTCCGATATTCAAGTCGGACAGTTTCCGACAGGGGATTGCGGAACGTTTAACGGAAGCGGTTGTAAAACGTATTGAGATGAAAACGAGTTACAAAGTTGTCTCACGTCCGAACGCGGATAGTACACTAACCGGTGAATTGATCAGTGAGAACTCCGCGGTTTTTTTAAGTAACCGTGAAGGTGACCCGCGTGAAAAGATTTACAGTTTCGCGGTAAAAATTCAGTGGGTTGACCGTCGTCAGAACAAACTGCGTGAGTTCGATTCGATAACATGGAACGATGCCAGTGCGGAAATCGGAACAGAAACAGTAGCGATACCCGAATTTGGACATTCACAAGCAACAGTAGAACAAACAGCAATAGACCGAATCGCCGACCGGATAGTCGGAATGATGGAAATGCCGTGGTAAGGGTAGAGTGGTAGAATTTTAGATTTTAGATTTATGATTTTAGATTTTTTTGTTTCAATACATAAAATCTAAAATCTAAATTCTAAATTCTAAATTCATAAATCTCTATACCAACACCATTCACTTTTTACACTAACCATACGCCAATGCCTCGCCCAACCGACGAAGATGAAGAATTACAGGAGGGTGAAAGTAAGTCATTACGGGAACGTTTTGAAGCGTTAGTAGAACTTGCTCAGTCTTGGGTTGCGCCTCGTCGTATGATGACTTTGATTGTGTCGATTGTGTTGTTGGTGTTGGGAGTTGTCATAGCGATTGGCGTTATTTGGCAAATCAGAAATATACGCAACCGCCCGACTCTCGAAGACGCGGTAATATCACTTGATTACGGTGCGTTCGCGCAAGCACGCTCGCGGGCGGAGGTCGTTTTGATGTACGCTGGAACAAACGACAATACAACACGCGGCGGTGCGCTTTACGTGATGGGTGTCGCGAGTTGTTTGTTGACTGACCTATACGACTTCGAGGATAAACGTTCAAACTATCTCGCCGCCGTAAACTATTTGCAACAGAGCCGCGAACTCGGTTTTTACAGCGGACGGCAAGCGGAAGGTTACTTCTATCTCGGTAAATCGCTGTTCATGGCAGGCGATATGGATAGGTGCCGTGAACCGTTGTTGATGGCGTTAGAATACAACGCGGACGATCAAAAATCGTCGATGTGGTATCTCGCCAACGCATACTTTTACGCAACACAACCCGATTACGACGAGGCGTTACGATACGTTTCGTTGTTCCGTCAGTGGCCTAGTACGACACGTGAGGAAGCGTTTGAGGGCGACTTGCTCGAATCGTTGATACTACTCGAAAAGGGCGACATAATAAGTTCGGAAAATATCTTCGCGACCGTACCTGATATGGAGAAGATGGCGGTGGTACAACGTTATATCACGGCGAGAATGGCGATGCTTAAAGCACACCGGCTTGCCGAACAAGCAAACGCACTCGAACGTTTGCCCGACCCGACCGAATACTTTTTACAACTTGAACGTCAGAACCGTGAAGAAAATTTAACGGGACACCGTTCACTGGAAACGGTTCCGCAACTGATGCCGTCGAGCGATTTGTCGCAGCCAATTGACGCGGAACCGTCGCAACCGTCAACCGAACCAATCCAAATCGAAGAACAAGAAACGCCGTCACCACAGTTACCGAATTTGCCGTTACCGCGTAATTCACGTTCTTCATCGGACATCGCAACACCCGCGATACAAGGCGTTGCGTGGTACGAAACTGGTGAAAAACAACCGGAAACTGTTCGCCGTTTGAACTGGTATCAACGCCGTTCGTTAGAAACAGATCAACTACATAGCAGAGATGCTGCGGCTCGCGTCTCCGCTGTGCAATCGCAGACATCAGACGCGAAAAATCGTCTCTCTGCCGTACAGCCGCAACCGCTGTACGCGCAAGAAGCCGTACCGGAAGGAACTGCCGACGAAATCGAAATCGTTCCCGGCGAACCCGCGAAGAATCCGGAACCGAAATCCGAACCGAAACCGAAACCGCCCAAATCAGCAACACCCGAAGACGACAAGATAAACGAGAAGATAACACAACTACGTGCGGATGCGCTCGCTGGTTTTATCGAAGCGATTGACTTGTTTCACGAGGCGATAGAAAACGATATGCCGCCGTATCGTTGGTCGCGGCAGTCTGATTTATTGATTGGTGTTTGTTACGAGGAGTTGAGTACGTTACGTCAGGGTGAAGACCTCGCGATGGCGAAACGGTTGTACGAAGGTGTCACAACTGGTTATCCGACGAGTTCGGAAGCGGTCGCGGCGGAGTTTTTGTTGGCGGAGATACAACGCCGTCAAGGTTATCTCGACGTAGCGATGACTGGTTACCGCGCCGCGTTTGACCGGCTCAAACGTAACCCCGCGTACTCGAATAATCACTTGACGAAGACAATGATGTGTGACCGGGCAAGTACGGTGTTTGAAGAATGGATTCGTACCGAACGTTTTGAACGCGCGTTTCAGTTACTCGATATGTTACGACCGGTGATGCCGCCGCAGACGACGTACAGGATGGGTGCGGTTTCGTTGAATCATTGGGGAAACGTTTTACGTCAACGCGCGGAGCGAGTTTTCTTTGAAGAACGTAAAGACCTGATGAGTCAGGCGGAACAGAAATATAAACTCGCCGGTCACTGGTTTGCCGAACTCGCGCGTTGCCGGTTTACCGAAAGCGATTACGCGGAATGTCTGTGGAATTCGGCGGAGAATTATCGTGCGGGACACGATTATCGAAAATCGGTATTGATGTTTCAACGTTATCTCGCGATGAACTTTGACCAGCGGCGGAGTGAGGCGTACTTTTTGATGGGCGAAATGTATTACGAGTTGGATTATCTCGACGATGCGTTGCGGGTACTGAAACGTTGTATCGAGGATTATCCGCGAAGCCGCTACGTTCCGTGGTCACGGCTGTTGTTGAGTAAAGTTTATCGTGAGAAGAAGGAATGGGACGACGCGATTGCGATGTTGAATCAGAATTTAAGCGGTGAGTTTACGCCGAATAGTAATATATTTCGCGATTCTGAATTTGCGCTTGGTAACTTGTATTTTCATCGCGGTAACTACGAACAGGCGGCGATGGCGTTAGAGTACGCGACTCAACAACATCCGAACGCACCGCAGTCGGCGGAGGCGAACTACTTGATTTCACGTTCGTATATCGAACTGGCGGTAGCAGCCGACAAGTTAGCCGCGGCTGCGCAACTAGCACGTGTAAAAGCAGTAGAAGCGGAACGGGCAATGGCGGCGAGAATGTCGGCGTTAGAACATTACCGCCAGTGCGAAGCGAATTTGCGTCAACGTCAGGATTCGATTTCGTTGACCGACTCAGAAGCATTGATGTTACGTAACGCGATATTCGGTATCGGCGCGGAGTCGATGAACGTAAAACGTTACGAAGACGCGATAACGGCATATGAATTGGCGGCAGCCGAATATCAGGAAACGCCGGGTGCGTTGTTCGCGTTATCGCAGGCGGCGTTGTCATATCAGGCACTTGGTGACGATGCGGCAGCGTTGAGTGTTATCAACCGTGCAAAAATTTTGTACGAAATTTTGAAAAAGACAAATGCGTTCGCAAACGAGTCAAAGTTCACACCAGAACAATGGCAACAAATACTGGAATCGTTTGAAACAATGGCAAAACGCCGCAATTCAAACCCAACGTTATAAAGGTACCCCGAATGTCAGCATCAAAACAAAGACCTACTTTGGCAGGCAGCAACGCAGATTCGTTACGTGTAGCGTCCCAACCTGCACCAACAACGGTAGCCCACACCAAACAGTTCGCAAAACTTTGGTCAGAGAAGTTGAACCTCTTACAACGAATGTTAAATATCGCTGACCAAGAATTTGATTTCGTACAACGGCGTAATTTTGATAACCTTACTGAATATCTTGAGATGCTCGGTGTACATCAAAAATTGTTTACGATACTCGGTGATATTGACAGTTCGTTAGAAAAATTCAAGACGGACGACATTGAGAAACGGGTTTGGGAAAGTCAGGAAGCAAAAGATGCGTGTGAGAGGACGATAAAGCAGTGTGACGAGTTGTGCAGAAAAATGTATAAATACTACGTAGATAGTGAATCAATTATGGTAGAACAAAAACAAAACCAGAAAGAAAAAATCAAGCATCTGGGTTCTGCCAAAGCATCCAATGAATATACACGTCAATCAAAAAATGAAGGAAACGAAAAACGAAAAACGAGCATTAATATTTTAGATTGATGATTTTAGATTTTGGATTTTGTAACAATCTAAAATCTAAATCTTAAATCCAAACCTAAAATCGAAAATAAAAATGATACGTCCAACAATGCAATTCCGTGCGATATTCAACGCAACAACAGTGCCGGTAGTCGAGCAAGTCGCGTACTTCGACGAAGCCCGTCAGGCACTGTTGGCTGGTAACATCGCTAACTACGATACGCCTACGTACCGGGCAAGAGACCTTGACGTTGGTAACTTCAAAAAGAAACTAAACCAAGCGATAGCGGACAAACACGACCCGCCGCGTGGACCTAACTACGTAAATTATCCGGTAAAAAGCAACCTGCAAAATTTCTGGCACGGCGAAGCAAGCCCAACAGGAGAAATCTGGCCCGATGACCAACACATTCTATACCACGACTGGAACAACGTAGGGTTAGAAACCCAAGTTTCAGAAATGGCAAAAAACAATATGGAGTTTAATACCGCGTTAACAATAATGCGTCACCAAATGCAACTCCTGCTAACATCTATCAGCGAAAGAGTGTAACTGTATAATAGGCAAACGTAAACGAAGCCGACCTAATTTTGATAAACGAAAGACATACAACTTGCTGTCAAAATGAAATACCAAAACAAGAAACACTATTTTTAGCAGAGTAGGTGAAGGGGCAACATTGTTTAGGTTTTGGCATTCAGTTTCGGGATTTCTCCTTTCCGTGTCTCATCAGCCGGAGAGTAAAATCTCTCTTGACACATCTGACGCTTTTCGCTACACTCTCAACACGTTAATTTTCGGCTTTTTATCTTTTCGCAATCATCACAAAACCACGTATGCAAAATACTTCACCTACCACCTTTAATCTGTTACTGAAAAACATTTCCGTTTCACTATTGATACCAGTCACAATCGCGTGTACAGCGTTTTCGATATTCCACTCAAATATGGGCGAGGTATCCGGTACACCGGAACAAGTTGTCTCGATGCTCAGCATATTCGTCATAACGGCTGCGATTACATTGTTTTGTTTGAACCTGCCGTTCTTATTGTTTCGTAACAAAACTTGCTTCACGTTTATCAATCTTGGGTTACTTTGTGCGGGTATCCTTTTGTGGATTCAAAGTAACGTATTCGTGTGGAAAATTGGCGTACTTGACGGTTCTGAAATTGAGTGGAGCCGGTTTCGATTCAATATGTTACTTGAATTATTTTGTTATGTTGCGGTAATTGTTTGTATCATACGTTGCCGCAGATGGTTTTCAATCTACACTATTCGTCTCGCGTCAATTGTGATTGCAACACAAATCATTACAACATTGTTCACATCGCATAGCGTCATAGAATGTGCGATTTTGTGCGGAGCAGGCGGTAAGGATACAATATCATGAAAAAAGTACACGTATTGACGGCGCACTGCGTCAGTCTGTCGCGGTGGTAAAAATTGTTCAAACTTATCTCGCGAAACTCAAAGAGACAAACTCGTACGACAACTCACTTATTATCGTTATGTCTGATCACGGTTTCCGTCAGTTTCCTGAAACATCGTTTGACAGTACCAATGCGTATCGTTCTTTGTTGCTCGTTAAACGTCCGTCGCAACACCGCGACATATTGCAGGTAACACTTCGCCGCTGTACATCAAAGACACAACACCCGCGATATTGACAGAACTGGGATTAGAACGTCAGGAAGGTTCGTTTTCGTGGTTTAACGTACCGCGTGAAGTTGTGGAAAACCGTAAAAACCGTGACTTAGATCGTAACGATTCTGATTTGAAGAATCAAAAGTTTGCGTGTGAAACATTGAAAAGCGGTGACCAAATTGAGATTTCACACAAGTATGTAACGTTGCAATCGAACGAGGTAAAAGTAGAAATTCTAGGCGACGAGTACGACGAAATCGGTAAATTGGACAACGCGAAAATGATGTTATGTCTCTCACCGAAATACATGCAAACAATTCAGTACACAACACCGTTAAAGACTGAATACATAATAAATAAGTCACCGTAAAACAATAAAACGCTCTTGACAGATCAATAGGCGACGGAGTTTTCCGCCTATTATTATACAGGTAACGTTTGAAAATTGCGTTACTTACATTACCAATTAGATGTTGACAAAGAATCTTTACCCCGTAGGGGTTAAACATGGATAACCCCG
>JAITST010000388.1 GCA_031287585.1 Planctomycetaceae bacterium
GTTACAAAAAGTTGGTCGTCTCACAATGGAGAATGACTACTTACGGTGTTGTTGGGAATACAGAAAAATCTGCGAAGTTCAGTTGAGCAAAAAAGTCGCTTGATTGATACCGATGACAAGTTGTTCAACATCAATCAGCAATGCGAGTTGCTCGACGTGCCGCGTTCGTCGTTTTACTACGAACCGATTCCGTTGACCGCCGCCGAACTTGAGTTGATGGAACGCTTTGAACGCTTCCATTTCGGCATTATAGCATATTACCAATTTGCAAACAAGACCAGTTTTTGGACGATTTATTGTTTTACGGATGCTATGCAAGAATACAAGTCCCGTAGGGATGAAATGTCGGTTACAACGGTCATCACCGACATATCGTCCCTACTGGACTGAATTTTTTACCATTCGTTTTCTACCGATATCCCATGATTAGGCATCTTCTAAAACCTAACGACTCAAAGCAGCAAAACTCACCTTCAAAGAGATGCATTTACGGAGTAGGGATTCTTTGTCAACATATACTCAATAGTATACCTGTGAAAAACGACTTTTTGACTTTGCAACCGGCAACACATTTTCACTCGCCCAATATCGCTTCCGCTTCGTCGCACAACTGGTTTGCTTTTGCCTCTGTTGGGGCTTCGGCTATTGTCCTTACTATCGGTTCGGTGTTACTTGCTCTTACCAATAGCCACGCGTCGTCAAATTCTATTCTCAAACCGTCGAGACGGCTTTTCGATTTTCCTTTTATTTTCGTTTCTATTTTGTCTATCGCCTTCGCTATTTTTTCCGGCGGTAACTGCATTTTGCGTTTCACTATTGCGTAACTCGGTAACTCGCCCGCTAACTCGGCTGCCGTCGCTTCCCTTGCCGCCATCGCGTCGAGCAACATCGCCATTCCTACGAAACTATCGCGTACCATTCCTATCTTCGGGTCAATTGGACCGCCGTTACCTTCGCCGCCGAACGCCGCGTTTTTGTCTATCATCATATCTACCACGTTCGCCTCACCTACTGCCGAACGGTGACACTGTACTCCGTACTTCGCCGCGATGTCTTCTGTCATTCTGCTTGTCGCGTAATTTATTACCAACGCTCCTTTCACACGTTTCGACGGATGTTTGCCGTTACATTGAGTTCGCAAGACGTGTTCGGCACAGATTGCTACGGTGTATTCTTCGCCGATGTAGCGTCCGCCCGCGTCGATGATTGCGAGACGGTCAGCGTCGGGGTCTTGGCAGAAAACAATGTCCGCGCCGAATCCGCATGCTTCTTTGCAAATGCTTGTTAAGTTGTTTTCAGTCGGTTCGGGCGTGTGTTCAAACTTGCCGTCTGCTGTTGCGCCGATAACCTCAAACCGGCATCTGAGTTCGGCGAGCAGAAGTTGCCCGAGTGTGCTGCCCGCACCGCGATTGGAATCAAGAACGACTTTGAAGTTTTTCGCACGGATTGCGTCGGCATCAACTGACGCGAGAACAGCATCAAGATGTTGACGGAACACGTCGGGCAAACATGCGGAACGGTTCCCGATTTCGTCGTGTTTTTTCCACGATGTTGCGTTTGAGTTGTAACGTTCTAACACGGCGGCACCAGCGGTTTTCGGGATAACGCGACCTGATTCGGAAAATAGTTTGATACCGTTGTACTGAGCGGGATTGTGACTTGCGGTGATTTGCAAGCCGCCCGCCGCACCGAGTTTACGGACAATGATACCGGTGGTAGGTGTTGCCGCGACACCGGCATCAATAGTTGAACGACCGCAGGCATTGAGTGCGGAGTGAATCGCGTCGGCAATAAATTTACCGGAGCCGCGACCATCGCGGGTTATAATGAACGCGCCGGAAGCAGCGGTTTCGTGTGAAAAAGCACTTGCGTAACGCATAGCAACATCAGGCGTAAGAGTTTCGCCAATGGTACCGCGAAGACCGGAAACGGTAATAATTAAGTCTGACATAGTAGTTTCAGTTTTTAGCAGTTAGTTTGTCGTAAACAGAAAAGCGAGACGAAAGAGTCATTTTACAGTATTTAGACTGAACATAACAGATCCGAACATAAACCCGTTGGCTGAAGCCAACAGCAATGTTATTTGTTATTTATTGCCATCGGCTTCTGCCGACGGAGACGGTGTCGATGTCGTTTTACACTGCCTTTTCGCGGCGAAGGAATATCCATAAACGGCTAAAACATTACAACGCTGCGTCACCGCCTACTATCGTGAATCGGCTTACTGTTTGTACGACACGATTACCATCTCACTGATTATGATTAGAAATAAATTTTTCCATTGCCGCGAGTGGAGATAGTTCTATTAATTCTTTCAGAGCGGCGGCGTGAGTTAATTCTCCCTCTTTCACACCTAACACCGCAAGGGCGATTTCCTTGTCTTGCGATTGGTTTGCCGCTTGTACCGTTTGCGTCATCATTTGAATCGGCATTGAAGTCTCCGCCTTCACCAGCCCTAACGCTTCCATTTGTTTTTCCTGAATCTCTTTTAACGTTTCCTCAAAATGTTCTGGATTGTCCGCCGCGTATAAGTATGAACGCGCTTCGATGTTGCTTGGCTCTGCTGTACACCAATCGTTGAGTACCGGCATTGCCTCGCTAACACGTTTCGTTGCCAACAACGATAACGCATACCAACGTAAACAAATCGGTGAACGGCAGCCAGAGAGATACAACGACTCGAGCGGCAATATCGCCGCGTCCCACGCTCCCGCCGCCGCACGGCACGCTCCCGTTATCACGTCCCGCATTGTCTCACGCGTATCGTCGTTCCATATTATTGACACCAATTGTTGCGCACGGTTTTCGAGTCCCATCGCAATATACAGGTCGAGTAAACGCAACGCTAACGGCAAACGGTCTTCAACTTCGTTCAGATTCATTTCCAGTGTCTTCGCGGCGAGACGATGATTACCGGTCAAACAATACGACGTTGTCAACGCCAGCACCGCGACCTCGCGAATATGCCGCCGATGCCAAACATCATACGCAATTTGTCCGTAACTCAACGCCGTTTCAAGTGCGCGTATCGCCAAGTCCTGATGTTTGTTCCGCTGTAAGTGCAAGCCGAGACTCGTTAGCAACTGAAAATCCAACTTGAAAACCTGAATCGCGTCAACCAACATATTGCTCTGTTCATCAGTTCGCGGCGGCAACATCGCGTAACTTTCGTTGATTCGATAAACCGCTTCCAACTGCAAGTTACGATGAATCGAGTTGTGGAAAATGTATAACAAATCCTCACGAGCGGCGGCAAAGGTTTGTAGTTCGATATTCGCAATTCCGCGTTGCAAACGTTGTTCGTCTGTAATCGGTTCACCTAGTTTCTCCTGCACTTTGAGTATCGCAATCGTCTCGTTTGCCCGACGAATTACCTCACGATTGTTGTCTAACTGACGTACAATCTGAACACGTCCCGGCGCGGCGGCAAGTGAAATTTCGTTAGCATTGAGCGACGCGAACGCCGACTCGCAAATACGTCCCCGATACCTTATGTTTCTGTACAGCGGCAACAAACGTAATTCGAGTGTTTCTTCGTCACGTTCGTTTTTAACTCCTTCGAGCGAATCACCAGCGATAAATTGCCCGTACTCTTGTGACGACAGATAACAACGATGTAAAACAAGCACGTATGCTTGTGACATGTTGCGTTCGTTTGTGAAGAAGTTATCAAACTCTTTACGTGTAACGTCGTCGAAACGTTCGTTCGGTGAGAGCCACAGAATCCAGTCGGCGACACCGCTTGCCTCGACGTATTCCATCAATTGGTTTCTGATTTCGGAATAGTTGTTGTTCCATGCAACCTTGACGACGGTCGCGCCGCAACGTGCCGCGACAGAATATGAATTGTCGCTCGAATCGACATCAATGACGAATACGTGTTTGGTGAGTTTATTGGCTTCGTGAATAACTGCTTCCAATCGCGGGGCATCGTTACGGGCAATGATACCGACAGCAAGACGCGGCAATGTTTTTGACATAATAGTTTGCGAGTGTGAGTTAGTAGTTCGTAAAGTTGACACATATTGTTTATCTTGACAGCGTTAAACACCAACGCCCGTCAATTCATCGGCTACTCACAAACCAAAGTATTGTAACTAAATCAACAACGGAGAGTTTTGCTTGTTTCAAAGATTATTGATGTAACGATGAGGGAAAGAAGGTTGAATGTGGAAGATGGGAAAAGGAAGTTATTTTACTTGGCAACTTCCATACTGAACACGATTGAAAATTGTTTGTGTCGTGATGTATTCATAACCAAACATACATTGATAAACAAATGATACTCCCTTGCTTATCAATGAATTTGTGGATATACAAAATTATTAACCATTCACGGACAAAGTAACACTCCTCACAAATTGGCACCAAAATCTGACGGTTTAAGTGCCTTTCAAAGATATGGACAAGGATGCCAATTGCGGCTTCCATTACCATTTTTGAACCAGTGCCAGCCACACCGCGTTGTTCGTCATTCTTTGCGACGCGAACAAATCGTAGTGAATCGCCAACTGGCGTGTCTTCTGGACATTCAGATTCCAGTAGTTTCCGAAGCCCAACGTTATGTATCCCGCTCCCGGATCGCTGCCGTTTACTGTAATTGATGACATCTGGTTTCCGACGTTGACAAACCGCATCTTTGTTTGCGGTGATTCGTCACCAAATAACGTTACACCGACAAACATCTGAAACCACAACGATGTCAAATCTGTTTGTGCTAACTCAATACGCCCGCCAGCGCGAACATTGAACCTACCGTAGTACGAATGCTCGTAACTTCCCGCGAGTAACGATTGCGGGTCGCTGCTTACTTCGTTGTGACCGTTTACTCCGCTAATCGACCAGTCAACCGCGGCAATCGGACGAACTACGCCCCAGTCCCACGTAAACGGTGTTCCAAATTCAAGCGTCGTATTGAACGAATGTCCTTCGTATTCCGACGAAAAATATGTTGGAGCCGAAACGAGTACCGCATTGTCAATGACACGCCGCGTGCTATATGTCTGGAAACCGACACCGCCGTAAGCCTTAATCTCAAGCCGTTGTAACGTTGTCATACCGCCGTAAACACCAACTTGGAAATCATGCGCATCTGTGCTGTCACTACCGCTTGTCAACTTCGGATTTGAATAACCGAAGAACAAACCAGCAACCGAAGCCGTTGTCCACTTGCGGTCAAGTCCGAGCATCAAACCCGGTCGTTGAATACGGTATCCGCGAGCGTTACCGTCACCCAACATCGACATTTCCGAGTATGTCGAATCGAACCAGAAATTATGGCGTGTCTGTCCGTAACGCGGTAGGTCGGTCAGATTGTACGGGTCAAGTTGAATCCGGTCAACAACCGGACGCGCAACGTCCCACATTCCGAGCATCGGCGTGTTCGCGTGAATATCACCAGCCATTTCTGACTCCGCCGCGTGCATCTCGTGACGTGACAAATTTCGCAAACCTTGTATTATGTAACGATAATCACTACGCAAATTATCGTCGTGAATAATACTCTCAAGTCCGCGAGCGACCGCGTTCTGATTTTTCGTGCCGCCGCCAAAGGTGAAGTCGCCGCGAACCAACGCTAGCGAAACTTTATTGTTACCTTCATAGTAAAGTTCCGCTTTATAGCCAATTCCGTCCGCTAGTGTTGACAAGCCGCTGATTTCGGTACCGTTGAAACGTGTATCGCGGAAGTTACCGATGAAAATTCCATCGTAAACGTACTGGTTTGCGGTAAAGTCAGTCGAGCCGGTAACGGAAACACTGATAGTTCCGCCCGACAAATCCGCTCTGCCAGCAACACCGGTAATCTCAACTTTGTCAAAATTCATATCAGACGAAACTTGTACGTCATACACCGAACCAGTCCCGAACTTGACTTCGCCCGTGACTTCTAGTTTACCAAACTCTTCACCGCCCGGCGCGAGAAAAACGTACTTTCCAGCCCCATCGCTCTTCAAATCAATCGAGCCGATTTTTGCCGCCGACGAATTTCCACTCGCCTCGAATAACGTCAAACTATCTTTCGTCGAAAATATCGTACCGTTTCCACGCACTTCGACTGCCGACCCCGCTATGTTACCGTTCAATTGCAACTCGCCGGCATTCACTTCCGTCTTGCCAGTGTAACTGTGAGTACCAATCAACTCCAACACCGCGTTACCACTCTTAACCAATCTGCCGGCACCGCTGATTGTGTTCGACACAACACCGTTATCGGCAATGTTAAATTCAAGTACGCCGTTATTCAAAACGCTGCCTGTGCCGATTGATTCAACATACTCGGCAACGATACGTCCGCCTTTGATTTCAGTTCCGCCGCTGTACGAATTTTTTTCTGTGAGTACCAATGTTCCGACACCATCCTTGGTTAACTTTTTACCGACCCAAAGGTTGCTGTTTGCGCCGACATCTTTAAGTTCACCAACTCTAACCTCACCGAGTTCGTCGGTAACATTGAACGTACCGTGTGCAAAACCGTTCGACGCATACCACGCTAAACCATAATTGACAACGTAATCCGCGCCGTTGTTTGAATTGTCATCGACCCACGAATTATCGCCATGTGCCGTGATGTTAGTCGCGAGAACGATGAACGAGTTTTCGTTGAACTGACCAAGTTGGTATGAAAGTCCGCCAAAGGTAACGTTGTCGAAGATACCGCCAAGGAAATCGTTATCTACAATTATGTTCCCGTGATCGTCAACATCGGTTTTATAAATACCGTCTTCCGCGTGAATGATTACCAATTCGCTTCGACCTTGCGGAGCGTTTACATCATCAGGAACACTCAACGATGTAACGTCACGAATGTTTATATTCAGCGTTGCACCTTTCTCAACTAACACACTATTTTCTGAAACTAACTGTGGTTTGTACTTCTGCACATTGCCGTCATACAAACTATTCAGACTGTTACTAATCGTAACTGTAAATGTACCGTTTTTGCGGATTGATACATCCTGTTTCACGGTAGCGGTTGCGTTATTAACAACTTCCAGCGTGGCTTTATCGTCCGCGATACTATTCGTTGTTCCGTTGTTACCAACAATTATATTGTCAACAACAAAACTTTTGCCGACATTGCTTGAAACCGCCAACGCGCCCGCACCAATATAAACGTTACCGCCGTTATTTGTGTTGTCCGTTAAGTTGACATTCCCCGCAACAAGTACACGTCCCAAACCGCTTTTTGAAATGTTACCAACCGTACCGTTGTAACCTTCAACATCGTTTGCAAACGTTGCGTTACTTGCGGACGTGTCAAAGAAAAATTCAAGTGTGCCGGTATCTTTTACACCAACGATACCAGTACCAAGTCCGGCGGCGTTGGCTATTGCGAGTGTGCCATTGACGATTTCCGTACTGTAATACTCATTCAACGCGGTATATGTATTCTTTCCGCCAAGTATCAACCTGCCTTTGCCTTCTTTTCTGATGATACCGTTACCGCCGATAGTACCGTCGTATCGTGTTTCCGCAAACTCTGTACCGAGAATAGTTTCAATGGTCAAAACATTATCCAAAGCGGACATTCCTTCGGTCTCAAAGTTAATCTTCGACGACGAAACACCTCTAAGCGATTGAATACGCTGGTTGGTATTCGCAAGGTCAAGAACCGAAGTATCATTCAATTCCAAAACTGAACTGGATTGCAACGTGAAGCCGTTTCCGTCGGTCAGTTTTAACGTTCCTTTGTTGACAGTCGTTTTACCGGTATATCCATTTTCGATAGCGAATACTAATACACCAGTTCCGGTCTTCGTCAAGTTGCCCACTTCACCAACCGCATCGCCAATCACTTGGCTAATAGTCAACTGATGTTTGTTCTGAATATCAAACGTACCTCCGTTGGAAGTAAGAACAATGTCACCGTTAATCGCGGCGGTATTAGCATTCGCAGCTGGTACCGTATTACCCGAAACTTCAATGACACCGCCATCAAGCGTAATAAGTTCGCCGCCTAGTTGTGTGTTAAGTTCCAAAGCAACGATTCCGTTCGACGATATGTTGAGCAAACCAATGCCATCTGTGCCGTTAACACCATACGAAGCCGAGTTGGTATCTTCATACTTCAACACAAAACGCCCTTTGTTGACGTTAGTCGTACCTTCATACAACGAAACACCTGTGTTAGTCAAACCGTTTCTGCTGGTTCCCCATAACTCGACTGTACCTTTACCCTCAATGTTGATAACGGAATCAACGACACCGGTAATCTGGTCGTAAAACTTAACGTATGCACCGTCGGCTGGCGTGATATTCAGTACGCCGTCAGAAGCCATATAAACTGCGTTGCTTTTATTGCCGTTCGTGTCTTTATTTCCATCAAATACAATCGTGTAGTTCTTCGCCGGCGCGAGGTTGACCGTCGAATGATTTCTGCCGTCGGCGGGAGAGGTCGGATGTTCTGGGTCTGGTTCAACGTAAACAGTGGAGCCGCCAATGTACATTGCACCGCCGAGATCCGCCGCCGTGTTACCAATAAACTCTGCGGCTTGGTTGAACGTAATAACAGCACCAGTATCAACGTACAACGCACCGCCATCGTGTCCCGCATTGTTTCCCTTGAACGTTGCGAGATTTTTGAACGTGATGAGTGAATTGTTCTTTGCGTTGATAGCACCGCCATCTCGTCCCGCGATATTTTCTATGAAACCTAGTTCCGGGAAGTCAACACCATCGTAATCCTTCAAATTGGTCTTGCCGCCAGCAGCACCGAGGAACGTCAACGTCGAGTTATCAGAAATAATCGCACCGCCGTCACGTGTTGCTTTGTTTTCCCTGAATACAACCGGTGTTCCCTCACCAAAGTTAAACGTCGCCCCGCTCGCCAAGTCGCGATAGTAATACACCACAAACTTGTTATCAACATGTTCAGTCTGAACATCACGCCCTTGATACTTTCCGTCCACAACTTCATGCGACAAAACGCCCGGAATGATAATTTTCTCTCTAAACCTATCCGTATTGACATTGTCAGTTCGCGGAAGTCCAGCCGCAATCGCTCCTCCGTCCGCCTCTACTTTTGCCGTATCCTCCGCCGCTAAGTTACGAGTGAACTCGATAATACCCTGCGACGCAACAAAATTAAGGATGCTCTCATACGACGCAACAATCGAACCGCCGTTACCGCGTGTATTACCATCTGAAATGATGTATGTATCCAACGCGTTCCCATCATTGCCAACAAACCGGGTTGTACCAGTGAACGAAATCTCCGACTGACGTTCCGCGAGAATCGCGCCTGCTTGTGTTGCCGACTTGTTATCAATAAATCTCGTTTCACGCTGCGTACCGGCATTGAAGTTTAGAATCGCCTTGTCCGCATAAATCGCACCGCCGCCGTCGGGAGGCACAATGTCGCCGCCGCGATCTGTGGTCAGACGCGCGTAGTCGGTCATCGTGAAGTTGTCCTTAAAGATAGTTTCACCTTCAAATTCAAACGTTGTCCAGTTATCCTTGTTTGACGTTACGTTAGATGTACGGGCAAAAATCGCACCGCCAAGTTGGTCGCCCCAATTCCCTACAAACGCGACAACACGGCTCTCACCACCCGAACCAATCGACAAACCGGAATTGAAGTACAACTTCGTCGGACTATCAGACTTCGGTAAAATCGTGCTGTAATAGTCATCATCAGCCCCAATCGCACCGCCGAACATCGCGTAGTTGTAAGCGAAAACCGAACTGGTGGGATTGACTTTGGTACCGATAAAATGTTCGTGATTAATACTGTGATTAACGTCGTCGCCAGTACCAAAGTACATAGTAGAGCCATTACCAGCGTAAATCGCACCACCTTTACCCAGCAAGTCGGCATTACGTCCCGTACTCGCTCTGTTACCGTAAAATTCAACATCGGCAATAAACGACATCTGCGTACTAGACAACGCAATTGCACCGCCATCACCGGAGGCAATGTTACCGTTCCTGACAAAGTTGTATATTTCGGATGAGGTAGTATATCCTTTTAGGCGTTGCGCACGTCCATAGTCATCGTTGCTAAGCGAAGCATCATCCTTGTTTGCCCAATCACGAACCGCAATAATTGTGTTAATGGAACCATTGGGAAACAACATTCCATTCGTTTTGAACGAATTTAAGTCGATTGTTCCGTAATTACTTGTTACAGGCAATATACGCAAGCCAAATTGTCCGTCTAATCCTGTCGCAGTACCGTCATCACCTATCCACTGAGATTTCCAATAGTATATGCCGTTCAAAGCCAAACCTAAACTCGCCATCTCTGTATTGGCTTCCTGATTCAAATTTAATGTTAGCCCGTATGCTGTTATAGCAATCGAATGATTTGCGGCGGTATAACCAAATTTCCCTTCTCCAAATTTACTTGGCATATCAAAGTGAAACAACGAATCGTGCGCAAAAATCGCACCGCCAGCCGCCGAACGTCTGGTACCATCAACATCAGTCAAACCAACTGCGTAATTGTCGATGAATATAGATCGTCCATCAAAACGATAAAAATTACTCCTGGCATCAATAGCACCGCCAAAACCATTTGACGTATTTCCGGCTGGAACCCAATCATCGTTAAAATAGTTATCATAATCAAGCCCAAACAATGCCGTTCCGCTGAAATTAACATTCGCCTTGTTTTGGCTATGAATCGCGCCGCCGCCATGGTAACCCGATAACCGATCGGTTGCCGCTGTTGTATTACTAGTGAACGTTGCTGTAGAAAAATTCAAATTATTAGAATCCATCCAAATCGCACCGCCAGCCGAACCGCCGCCTACAATACTATTCGATTCAATCAACGAACGGTCGCCGCCGGACAGGTTTCCGTTGGAAGTTGTATTTCCTGTGAACGTCGCCGAACTCATTGTAAAGTTTGTCCCAACCATATAAATAGCACCGCCAGCAGCCCCGCCGGTATTGTATGTAAAAGTAGCCGTAGAGGTCGAAAATGAAGAACCCTCAGCATAAATTGCACCGCCTCTGGCGTTCAAGTTCAGTGCCGTATTCTGGTCAAACACAACTGACGACAAATTCGCTGTCGTACCAATAGCCCGAATCGCGCCGCCGTCTGCCGCGTAGTAATCACGGTTAGCACCCGCAACGGAATCAAACCCAAGCCAGTCGCCCTGTTCATCATCGTGGAAACCTGCAACATTCTTACGAAATGTCCAGGTACCACTGGTACCCCTAGCGTCGAGAATAGAATTTTCAGCGTTGAAAGCACCGCCGCCCCGATACGCTCGGTTACCATAAGTGACATTACTCGGAACACCATTAATAATATCCTCGCCAAATACCAGTGTACCAGCATAAAAATACGAATTATCCACAACGCTAACAGCACCACCGTACCCATCATAACTCAGATTGCTAGTGAATATTGAGTTTGTAAGATACGTACCATTGTTGGCTGCTCTACCAATATTAGCCCCATTCGCGTAAATCGCACCGCCGCTACCATGAGCAATGTTATTAACAAATGTGTGAGTGTAATTGTCTAATCTTCCAACAAATTCCATATCTCGTTCATACCAACCATTAGTGGGTGATGGATTTGGCGGCAATAGGTCACTACCATAACTGCTGCCACCAGTAAACAAAACTGTCGAACCGCTATAAGCGGCAATCGCACCACCATCGCTCCCGCTCACTTTCCAGTTAATATCACCGGTATAATCCATCAGGGTATTGTTACCAGTTCCGTCATCAACATATCTACCCGGATACTCACCAATCAACCCTGTTTTATTACCAGAGAACAATGTGCTGTTACGAAAAACTATACTGCTATTGTTAGTTGCGTACAAAGCACCGCCTGAAGAGCCGGAATGATTATCTATGAAACTGTTAGTACCAGAGCCGGGCGGACGATTTCCAATGTTATTACCATTACTATCGCCGTTCATCTGCGCATTATTGAAACTAATCGAACCGCCATTACCTGTCACTTCATTGCGATAATACAACATATCGCTTGTAGTAATCAATCTACTACCGGTATTCATACGCAACGCACTACCGTCGCCGCTACCATTGACACCGTGATTCGCTGCATAACGCAACGTCATAGTAGAACCTGTACCTTCAAATTCGATGTCTCCATTCGAAATGAACATCGGAATATACGGATAATATGCCGCTGGTATGTTACCCTGACTGTATGTATGATTGTTATTATTGGCAGACTCAATAATCCTGTCACCGCTGCCATTAATCCTCATATACCTGCCCGCATTGAGAGTCGTGAAATTTATGTCGCTGACAGCTCTATCACCTATAAGGTCGTACGTGAGAGAGACAGTATGACCGCCGCCAGCACCGAACGGATTATTGGTATAACCATCAGATGCCCAACCTACGTTAGCGTCGTCTGCGTTTGTATTTATTCTACGGATAACTTCTTTCAACGCGACAATAGAAGTATTAGCGTTAGTAGGAACGTCACTTTGCCAATACCAGTTTGTACCTGGATAACCAGTCCAGTTGCCTGGCAGAACATCTCCTGGATCAATCCAGGGAGCAGTCCATGGTGTATCAGTTCCGATAATACCATTGTAATGCTCGACGCTGTACTGCGCCCATACGGAATCGCTCAAAGCAGTAATCAGGGCGATACCTGCCAGAAAGTATTTAGCCGTTTGAGACATAATTACTTTTCCTCTTCCGTAAGGACAAAATAACGAACGGCATAACAGAGTAAACGAATCGCTGCCTCCCTGCCGCAATACACTTATTATTACGATAGACCTCAAGACCACATCGCAAAAATACACATTCCACCGTATCGGCAAATAAATAATGCGGATTATAGCCTATTTTTACAAAATAATTTCGTTATGTGAAAATAGGGAATGTAAGACGGCTAACACGATGACACGAAGAACATAGGAGGACGTTGTAAATTTTACACGTCGATTACAAAGTCATTTTTTTTCACAGGTAGTTAAGGATAGGGAAGGATAGAATACATAAAACTATTCTTACCTACCCTTACCTACCTGTAAAACGACTTAGAGTCCACATAAATCTAAAATTCAAATCCCGCCAACGCATTCCCCTTCGTCGCCAGTCGTTTGATTTTCTCCGTTACCCTTTTCTCCACTGATTCGTCTTCCTCTAATTCCGGCGCGTGGTGTTTTTTTTTGCGGGCATCTATTACCAGTGAGCCGGTTGTTCCCCAATGTTTGTTTGTTGTGAACTGACCGAAACCGTAAACGTCCGAACTTGGGTCGCTTTTGGTGAACGTTGTCCAGAGAAAATCTTTTATCGACTTTGCGTTTTCACTATTGTCAACCACAACTATCAACGGAAACTTTGTTCTCTCGCCAACCGCCGCGTTATTCCGGCAACTTTCTACCAACACTCCCAACTCTCCATTCGCCGCATTCGTCTTAACTTCCGTAACCAACACACCCGGCATCACCACTCTTGGATTAACGAAAAACGATGGTAACTCCGATCCGTTGTCAATCGCGGTCGCTAGCGCGCGAATCGGTTCACCGCATGTTGTCACAATCAGTTTCGAGCCGTGATGAAGTTTCGCGTCAGTGTAATCCAACGTGTCGCTGGTTGTCTCCGTTACAAAGTGCAAGTCCGTTCGCCAATCAACACGTGATAACAAATGCGTGAAGAATGCGGCAGTGTCGTGAACCGTGAGCGAGTAATCGTCTTCCCGTGCAACCAGCAACAAATACTTCGTTAGCGACAACTGCCCGAATCCGAGTATCGCGTGGGCTAACGTATGCAACTGATACGCACGCCGCGAACGATACGGCAGATAACACTCCGAGCCAATCGCAAGGCAAAGCGGATGCACACCCGCCTCGTCAACCGCCCGAACAGCGTGAACACCGGGCAGGCGTTGCGGCACAATGTCGCCGACAAGTTCGTGTATGAACTCGCCAAACATCGAGTCCTCCTGCGGCGGCCGCCCGACAACCGTTAGCGGGTACATCGCGTCGTCACGGCAGTAAACATTTTCAACACGCAACACCGGAAATTCGTGCGGCATGCTGTAATAGCCAAGATGGTCGCCGAACGCTCCTTCACGTTTCAACGTTTGCAAGTCGAGATAACCGGTGATACAAAAGTCGGCTTCCGCGTAAATCGGCAGCCGACAATCACGCGGCAAAACCATCGGAATACGATGTCGCCCCAACATTCCGGCGAATGTCAACTCACTGACGTTTTCCGGCAGCGGCATAACAGCGGCAAGCGTCATCGCAGGCGAGCCGCCAATGAATATGTTGACTGGCAAACTTTCGCCGCGCCGCAACGCCGCCGCGTGATGAGCCGCGATACCGCGATGAAGTTGGTAATGAATCCCCGCTTCGTTCTCACTATAATCGTTCCCCGAAATCTGCACGCGGTACATTCCGACATTCGACCGCAAAATCCCGCGTAAACCAAGTTCGTCAGGCGGCTGCGTATAAACTTGCGGCAACGTAATGAACGCGCCCCCGTCGCGAGACCACGAAACGACGTGAGGCAGGTCGCGGAGAGAAATTTTGCGGCGCAGCACAGGAGCGTTACGTACAACTTTCGGACGCGAGAAACGGGCTGTACCAAGTAGTTTGAACGATGATTGCAAGTTTGAAAAGTTCAAACGAAACGAAGCAAGTTCAGACGACGGGTCGGCGGTCAAACGAAGAACGCGACGGAGTGGTTCGATACCGTCGCGAAAAATATAACGCAACCGTTCCATAGTTCCAAACAAATTCAAAACCAAAGGAAATCCGCCGCAACCGGTCAACAAAACCGCCGGAGCACCAGCAGCAAACAAACGCCGCTGCAAAGCAGCAACCTCAAACCGCCAATCGAACGGCTCATCAATAACAATCATCCGTGAAGAACGAATAAGGTCATCAGTACATTGACGAAGATTGGTGTACATTATTTGTGGGAAAGTACAGATTAGTTATTCCAAGGGTCAGTTGACGGCATTAGCGATTTGTAGAGTTGTCTATGGTATTCCGCTCTTTTGTTTTGCCCGATTGAATCCAGTGTACGGGCTAGATGGAAGTGTACGTCAGCGTAGTCGGGATGTTGCTTTAATACTTCGTCGAATGTTTTTACGGCGGTATGGAAGTCGCCTTGTTCCGCCAGTACACAACCTAGATTTGCCCTCGCCTCAACAAAATTTTTGTCCAGTTCCAACGCCATCGAGTAACGCTCGCGGCTTGCGTCCAGATTTCCGAGCCGGTAAAACAGTTCCGCCATCTGAAAACAAATAGCCGCGTCTGCTCCTTGCTGTTCCGCAATTTCACGGTATATTCTAATCGCGCCTTTGAGGTCGCCAGCGTCTTCGCAATCCCACGCGGCTTCTAACATCAGTGACTTGATGTTGTCGGTCTTTTCCTGCGGTGTGAAAGTATTGTCGAATCTGAAAACGTCGGGCGATATTTGTGGTTCTTTCGTTTGAACCGCTTCGTCGAACGCGAACGCCTGTTGACCGTTTTCGTCGATAGTTCGATTATCACGCTCAAACCATATATCACGTCCGACGATTACAAGCGGCAAGTCAATCGACATCCCGCTCGCGATATTCAACGTTCGCCAGAGCGACTCAATTTTGTTTGCGATGGCGTTTGTGTGAAGTCCGGCGTGATAAAGTTTCGCGAAGATTTTCGCGTTTTGAAACTGTCCGCTACTGAAGTAGTCCAAGCGACCGACTGTGTTTGACGGTTTGATTAGTCCGCGCTGCCGCCACGAGCGAACCGTGTAAATCGGTACGTCAAGCAGTTCCGCAAACATTTTGACCGTGAACAACGGCTCGGACATAATCGCCTCACCATTTCAATCCGAATTTTGCACCTTCGCTCGGTTTGACGCTGCCGATGCCGCCTTTTAGCAACTCCGGCGGGATTGATGCTTGCTTTGGTGCTGACGGTAGTTCGGGTTCTGACTGTTCGTCCGCTGCTTTTTGTTCTTCGAGTAACGGATTTTCAAGCAGTTGTTTTCGTGACAGACTTATGCGTTTCGCTTCAGTGTCGATTGACATTACCATCACGTCAATCCAGTCGCCTTCTCGCACAACTTCGCTGACAGAGCCGATTCGTTTGTGCGACAATTCGCTGATGTGAATCAAACCTTCGACACCGGGTGTTAATTCGACGAACACGCCGAAGTCGGTGAGACGTGTTACTTTGGCGTGAACAGTTGCCTTCTCCTCGAACTTGCTACGGATGTTTGCCCAAGGATTTTCCGCGTCGTCGCGGTACGTAAGCGAGATACGGTTACGTTCGTTGTCGATTTTTTGTACCTTCACTTTTACGTGTTGACCTTCACGCAAAATCTCGCCCGGATGACGCACCCGTCCCCACGCCAGTGCGCTGATGTGAATGAAGCCGTCAACTCCGCCGAGGTCAACGAACGCGCCGACATCAATTATCTTGCGGACTATCCCTTCGCGGATTTGCCCGACTTCCAACTCGGCGATTGTTTTCTCGCGCAACTCGGCACTTTCACGTTCAATCATTGCACGGCGGCTCAAAACCAGATTGCGGTTTGCCGCGTCACATTCGATTACTACGCACGTCAATTTCGTACCGACAAACTCCTCCGGTTTCTCAACGCGGAACTGCGCGATTTGGCTTATCGGAATGAAGCCGCGTAGTTTATTGACTTGGACTTCGAGACCGCCTGTGTTTGCTTTCGTGACAACTGCGTCAACAACCATATCGTTGTGAACTTGCGCCCAGTCGCGGACATCGGCGGCGGCGAGCGGCATCGTTAATTCATAAAGCCCGTTTTCAAAACGTGTCACAACAACGTCAAGTACGTCGCCGATGTTCGGAACAGCGTCATCGGGAAACATCTTCAACGCCAACGTTCCTTCGTGACGGTTATTGATGTCGAGGAAAACCTGCTCACGTCCTTGCCGGATTATTGTACCTTTGAGTTTCGTTTCGGGTTCAATGGTGTCCTGACTGGCGATGGTGTCGGCGGACTTCATTATCAAGTCGAGTTCTGTTCCCGCGAATATCGCGTCGAACTCCGCTTCTAGGTCGTCGGACATCTTACCGCGAATGTTCGGAACGGGAATTTTCACGTTCGGTTTGGCAACGGGAACGGTGTATTTACGTGACTTTTTGTTATCGTCGGTACTTTCGTCAGCGGGTAAGTCTTCGTCGTCATCTAACGGTTCCAGTACAACAGGAATTTTCGGTTTAGACTTCTCCGGCTGCGGTTCGGTATCAACGGCAGCAACGCGGGTATCGTTATCGGTACGAACATCGTCGGTCGTATTGTCAGACGTAACTTTTGTTTTCGGTTTCGTATCGTCACCAACAACAGTAACGGCAATGGTTGGCTTCGGACGGTAGGCATCGGGATTACGTTGCGAACCAATCAGTATGCGTTGTTTCGGACGTTCAGATACGTTGTCAGTCGTAACAGACGGCGACTGATTATCAGTGTTTTCACTCATATATTTTTTATAGGGGCAAAACTGTTATAAAAATAAATAATTGGGGGACGTTATAGTCATCACAGCAAATCTTCAAACTCGTCTAGGGAATCACATTGTATAGCACGCTTGACGAGCATTTTCAACATAGCACCACTGTGTACTCTGTTCAGTGAGGCAATTATTGATGGCGGAACATAGGTAAAACGCTCTGACAAAAAATCTATAATTAACTTGACCTGTCCCTTCGTTTCACCAATCTCAATCCCTTCCTGAATAATCCCCTTCGTAATAACCGTAGCCATCTCCGCACCATCCTTTCCTCTGAAAACTTTTTGAATACACTGACCGAGTTGTTCCGACGACAACTCTGATGTCCACGAACAATATCTTGCGATGTTGTCCGTCAAATCAAACATTTGCTGCCTAACCAAATTCGCCGCAACACGTCTTCAAAATGTTCTGCAAACGTTCCGTCAGTCGCTCGCTTGAAACTTTCCGCAATCGCCTGCGAAACCAAATTACCGGGCAACTTGTCGTAATCGAACGCTTGCATATCGATTACGACCACTCTAAACTGCGGCACAATCAACCGTAATCCCGCTGGTACATTCGGAAACATTCCCTGAAAAGTCAACTCGCGTTTCTGCTCACCGGCACCGTTGTACAGCAATATCATCACCGGCAACTTCGGAACAAACGTCTCCGAGTAACCCGCCGCCGTCCAATCTCCGTACAAAGACATTAACGCCTGCGTCAATAACTGAAGCGGAACAACACGGCTCGGCGACGATTTATGCTCGATGAAAATCATCACGTCCGCATCGTTTTCCGTATCACGCAACTTCGTAACGAAAGGAATATCAAGAATAATTTCTTTCAACCTCTCGCTCAAAAAATGCGTCTGCGCAACTTCCAACTTATCAAGGTTAATCGTCTCCGCTACAACCGGCTCGGCGTAACAACGTATAAAATCCGTTGCGTAAATCGGATTCCCGATAGTCTTGCGGGCAAACCTGTCGTGCGGATTAACCGGATTCCAACTCGGTTTGCCAACTTCACCATTATCCGCGTTATTAACGCTTTCGTCAACCATCGTCACATTCCTACGCCAACCGCAATCTCACATCACATCGCACCAAGAACCCAATGCGTCATCTCAACAATTTCAATCCCGCCGTCCTTACAAACTTGCGAGACTTTCCGTGACGGGTCTTTCACAAACGGTTGGTCTAACAAACAACACTCCGCAAGGAATGCGTTTAGTTTCCCATCAGCGATTTTCGCGACGATGTTGTCCGGCTTATCAGCATTGTTTTGACGAACTTCCTCGTTAATCATCTCACGTTCTTTTTCAACAACGTCCGCAGACAAATCTTCACGTCTCAATGCCTTTGGTTTCATTGACGCAACGTGCATACAAACGTCACGGGCAAGGGCAACTTCCTTACCAACAATTTTGAGGACAACGCCAACTGCCGCGTTATGATGCAGATAAGAACCGCAATCACCAACAATCCGCTTAATCCGACCGACCTTGAATACCTCACGAATCTTGTTCATCAAGTCGTCAAAATCCTGCTGCAACGTCGTTGTTTTACCAGGCGTGTTCTGTTTCAATAACTCCGCGCCGTCCGCCGCTCCTTTGCCAGTCGCGAGTTGTTTTGCAAGGTTGTTGACCAGTGCAATAAATTCCTCGTTCTGTGTAACCGGCGCACTCTCGCAAAGCAACTCGACCATCGCCGTCGTACCTGTCGCCGCGTCTGTATAAATCGCAATGCGTCCCGAACCAGTCTCGCGGTCAGAACGATTTCCCATAGTTTTCTTTCCCGCTTTACGCAACAATTCGATTGCCGTTTCCTCATCACCGTTCGCCTCCTGCAACGCCTTCTTACATTCCATCATCGGGAGACCGGTACGGTCACGAAACTTCTTAACTTGTGCGGCTGAAATATCTGCCATTATAAAATTCCTTTCGTATAAAAACTAACTACAAAAAAAAATGTTAAAAAACAATATCATACAAAGCACTCTCGTTAATCAAAACATTTACGCGATATATCACACTCTTGTACAACGAGAGTACCACAAAATTATTGACTTAAAAAGTAACGGCGCAGAACATAAAATTCTACAACACATCACAGTCATTATCTGCATTGTTCAACAACCGAATAGAATAACAGGTAAAATCTATTTCCCATTATTTATCCCGTAAGAACATGCCGCAAATACTTCCCGGATATATCTAGGACAATTCACGGTACATACCTACGGCTTTATCCGGCATTTTCTGTTTATTTGTTGCCCAACTCAGCACGATTAATACCCGCCTGCTGCCGACCTTCGAGAACCGCGTCGGCTAAACAACGAATAATCAGGTCAATCGAACGAATTGAATCGTCGTTGCCCGGAATCGGCAAATCAATTTCGTCGGGGTCGGAATCGGTATCAATCAGCCCAACAGTGACAATACCTAGTTTCCTCGCTTCGAGAACGGCGTTGTGTTCCTTACCCGGATCAACAATCACCATACATTGCGGGAAATGCGACATCTGACGAATACCGTTGAGGTTGCGATACATCTTTTTGTACTCGCGTGTCAACTGCGACTGCATCTTTTTAGAATACGTTGCAAGTTCGTCGCTGTTGGTAATGATACGTTCAAGCTCTTCAAGACGACCGAGCCGGCTGCGAATTGTACGGAAGTTTGTCAACGTACCGCCGAGCCAACGTTCCGCGACGTATGGCATTCCGCAGCGTTCTGACTCACGCATAACGGTTTCGGTTGCCTGACGTTTCGTCCCGACAAACAAGACCAAACTACCGGAGGCGGCAACCTGACGTAAATACTTTTGAGCACGCAAGATTCCGCGAACAGTTTCGCGAACGTCGATAATATGAATCAACCTGCGGCGACCATAGACATAAGGACGCATTTTAGGATTCCACTGGCTCTTACGATGTCCGTAATGCACACCAGCGTCAACAAGTTCCTGAATGGAAACAGGGAGTTCTGCCATTAGTAAATTCTTTCTGGAATTTTTCCGTTACCCGCGGCACACCGAAAACAAAGTTCAACGTTTAGGCAACGAAAGGAGCAAGCGGTCAAAAAAAAGCCAGTACCATCGGACCGCAATCGACGGCACTAGCAAAAATAAGTCCCGTCTAGTTTACCACAAATAAAAATTTTGTCAAGTCCAGATATTTTTACGCGCCCCCGCAATTCTGCAATTTCAGTGGAGTTGCCAACGAATCGCTCCCACGACACACTATTAGCAGTTTCAACAATCTGTACTCCAACAGCAAGTCCTGTAAAATAAGAAACTTGTGAAACGGAAGAGAGAGAGTTTTTAGAAGTTGTCACTTGTGATATACCTGTACTTTCCAAAAATTCACGATGGTAAA
>JAITST010000123.1 GCA_031287585.1 Planctomycetaceae bacterium
TCGCCGATATGCTTGCGGGTAACGGAACGTCGTCGGGCGGTAAACGTATCGTTCATGAATGGACGTTTTACGAAATGACGGCACCGAACCGGTTGCCGAACGGTGCGTGGCGTGGTCTCGGTTGGGATATGCGGTCGGGTTCGTCGAATCGTCCGCTCAATATGTCGCCGCGCGCGTTCGGTCACGGCGGGTTTACCGGAACCGCGTTTTGGTTTGACCCCGCGACGAAGTTGTTTGTGCTGGTATTGAGTAACCGCGTTTATCCCGACGGCAAGGGCGAGGTGAATGTTCTCGCGGGCGAAGTCGGCGAAATTGCTGTTCACTCGATTACTGATTTGGCGGATGACGCAGATGAATATACCCGAATTGTTCGGCGGGAGAAAGAAAGTCTGGAAAAAATTGGCGGTGCGGACAAAGTGAAGTCCGGATTGGACGTTGTTGCGTCATTATCGACATTGTCGTTACCGCTATCGTCACAAGACTTGAAGGTCAAACGTTTTGGTCTGATTACTAATCATACAGCGGTAACGCTGGGCGGAAAGTCAATCGTTCAGGTCTTCAAAGAGATACCAGACGTGAAGTTGACGGCGATATTCAGTCCCGAACATGGTTTCACGGGGCAGTTCGACCAGAAAAACATTCGCGATTCGACAGACGCGGATTCTGGTATTCCGGTTTATAGTTTGTACGATGGCAACGTGAGGCGACCAACGGCGGCGATGATGGACAACGTTGACGTGTTTGTGTTCGACATACAGGATGTTGGTACGCGGTTTTATACGTACATATCGACAATGTTGTACGTGATGGAAGCGGCGGCGATGTCGAGTGCGGCAAGTGAACCGAAGGAGTTCATTGTTCTTGACCGTCCAAACCCGATTCGCGGCGACATCGTTGAAGGTGTTATGCTGCAAGCGGGTAAGGAACTTTTCGTCGGCTGTTCGCGGCTTCCGATACGTCACGGTCTAACGGCGGGCGAACTGGCATTGCTCTTCAACGCACAACGGCGGCTGCGTCTGAACGTGAGTGTTATTCCGTGTCTCGGATGGGAACGCGATATGGATTACGACGTGACGACGTTGCGGTGGATTGCCCCGTCGCCGAATATGCGAAGTGTTGACGCGGCGTTTTTGTATCCGGGAATCGGGTTGCTGGAATTTACGAATATCTCTGTAGGACGCGGAACTGACAAACCGTTTGAACAGATAGGAGCGACGTGGATTGACGCAGAACGTTTGGTAGAGGCGTTGAAAAAGAAAGCGGACGCGGCACAGGTAGAAGGAGTAAGTTTCGCCGCGTGCAAGTTCAAACCGGAGAGCAGCGTTTACGCGGGTGAGGAGTGCAATGGAGTAAGTTTCAAAATAGAAAACCGAAAAGCGTTGCGGTCGGTAAGACTGGGAATAGTTCTCGCGACAACGTTACACGAGTTGTACCCGAAACAATGGGAAACGAAAAATCTGAATACGTTACTGCTAGACGAAAAAACGCAGAGGTTGATTCTGGATAACGCAACCGCGACAGAAATCGAAGCGGCGTGGCAAAAGGACTTGGAACGATTTATGAAGATACGGGAACAGGTTTTGATTTATTGATTTTGTGACACCACGTTTTTTAACGCGAAGGCACGAAAATTTTTTGAGTAGCGACATTGCATGCAACGTCTCTACTTTGTGTCATTAGTTCTATTCCTTCTTCCTTTTGTGACGGCGATTATTTGCGGCTAAAGACAACTCTTCTATCTCTTTTTCAGACAATCCGGTTATCTTAACAATATCTTGCGTTTGGAATCCCATTTGTTTAAGATTACGAACAATCTCTACATTACGTTCAACTCTACCTTTGACTTCACCTTCGGCATAGCCCGATTCATAACTGGTTTTTACAATACCTTTTAGAACTGTTTGCGTCCATTTGAAATTATTCACAGACGGATAGATTTTGTTTGTATTACTGTGCTTCTTGAAATTTGAGTACGATATGGTAGAATGGATATGTTAACAGTAAACTTGAATGAAACAGTTGCGAAGGACTTTTCACCATATATGACAACACTATTATGAAAAAATCTATACGTAAAAATAATAACGCCCAAGTTTGTGTGAGAAAACATATTAAATCATGCACATGCGGTTCAAGTGAATTTATAACTACACCTAATCGCTATGATATTTATAAAATCATAGGTGGAAGATTAGAATTAACAAATTCTCCCTTTGTTGATGATATGATAAAACTTTATTGTCGGGAGTGTGGAGAGGAATTACTTAATGCAGTCGATTTTATATCGCAATAACCTCGTCGTTTATGATATATCAACAACTCCTAATAACTCTTCGTTTAGCAAGTTCCTAATTTTAGAGAGTTTGTTGTATTGAGCCGGTAGATTTTTAGAAAATGTCATATTGTGTTCTACTCCTAATAATAGTAACCCAATGTAACTCGTGGACTGGTCGTCAATATAAACTTTATTGGTGGCGTAACCGATAGAATGTCGATTAACAACAAACATAATATCACACTATATTAATGCGAATTTCCATATCTTCAAACCTCGATACATCTTCCGTGATTCACCCGTTCGTTAAATGGGCGGGCGGTAAGGGACAACTGTTGGATGAGATTCAAAAACTCTATCCGGCGGGGCTTGGTACGACTTATACCAAGTATGCCGAACCGTTTGTAGGCGGCGGGGCTGTTCTTTGTGATATTTTAAGCCAATATAATATCAAATCTGTTTATATTAGCGACATCAACAGAGAACTGATTCTAACTTATACGATTATCAGAGATTCCGTCAATGAACTTGTTGACGCACTCGATGCATTGCAAAAAACTTTTTTGCCGTTACCAACATTGGAACGTAAACAATACTACTACGCCAAACGGAAGCGGTTCAATGTATTAAAAACGGAATGTAACATCTCGGAGCCAGTTGAGTGTGCGGCACTTTTTATCTTTCTTAATCGGACATGTTTCAATGGACTGTATCGGGTTAATAGCAAGGGACAGCACAATGTCCCGATGGGTTCGTATGTTAAACCCAGAATATGTGATTCCGATAATCTATGTAATCTGTCGCAGAAACTCAAACATATTGAAATAGTATGCGATGATTACAAAAAATCTCGCAAATTTATTGACGGCAAGACGTTTGTTTATTTCGATCCACCATATCGTCCGATTTCTGCCACGTCGAGTTTTACATCATATACGGAAAATCTGTTTGATGATATTGCACAAAAAGAACTTGCGGATTTCGTTGACGAAATGAGCAAAAAGGGAGCGAAAGTTGTTGTGAGTAATTCTGATCCTAAAAATTACGATTCAAACGACGACTTTTTTGATAATCTGTATTTGGGACATCACATTAGCAGGGTTGAAGCAACCAGAATGATAAATTGTAACAGTGACGCTCGTGGAAAAATTAACGAATTACTAATTACCAATTTTTAAGGAGAATACAATGCACGACAGACCTTGGCAAACTATATTTGAAAAATATGCAATCGATCAACACGATTTTTCAGAATCACCATTTCAATTAAGTGCGAGGCAAATAAAACAGGCAACCAATCATTTCACAACCACATCGGAACGAGAGATACGTATAATCTGTAAGCAAGACACAAGGGAAAGCCGTCCTGAAGTATTTGTGAAAAATGATTTGTTTTTGTTGCCTACAAAGAATGGAGAGTTTATCATCATTGAAGGTGAAGGTTATGTTGATATGCCGGAACTCACTAATCCAATCATTGAGTACGATTCTAAGTTGGATTTTGAGTTGGAGTCTTCAAAAGTTGGAAATTCAGAAATGCAACATTTGGATTATGCCTACGCTTCAAGCATTATACGTACATTTCTTGACGATCCAACTTTAGTGCTTACTATACGCGGCAGAAAATATACTCCGAAATTTGACTTTATCGCAGGACGATATTCACATAAAATCTCAACGGGAGGTGTGCAGACAGAAGTCGATGCCGGTTACGAAGGACGTGAACAAATCGCATTGGTGGAGGCGAAAAATTCCGAAACGAAAAATACAATTATAAGACAGCTTTATTATCCGTATCGCCAATGGAAATCTTGTACCAATAAGCCGGTAAAGATTCTGTTTTTCGAGAAACGTGAAATGATTTACTCTGTTTGGTTATTTGAATTTAATGATGTGAACAACTATAACAGCATCTCTTTCGTAGGGGGAACAAGATATAAACTCTTATGATACGTAAATGGGAACCAGAAAACTTTGAACTCGAAATGAATACCGTATGGAGTTTTCCGCAACGGGGTGATTGGGCTACGCACGACGCGAAGTATCGCGGGAATTGGTCGCCGTATATTCCACGTAATATATTGTTGCGTTATTCCAATGAGGGTGATTTGGTACTCGATCAGTTTGTGGGCGGCGGGACAACGCTCGTCGAAGCGAAATTACTGAAACGAAATATCATTGGGGTTGATGTAAATGATGTTGCGCTGAATCGTTGTTCAGAGAAATGTAACTTCACCAGAGAAAGCAGTGGTAAGGTTGCGATTCAAAAAGGTGATGCACGAAACCTAAACTTTATCAAAAACGAAAGTATCGATCTCATTTGTACTCACCCGCCATACGCCAATATCATCAAATACAGCGAAGATATTATTAATGACATCTCACGTTGCGGTGTCAATGAGTTTTTTATACAGATGAGTGCTGTTGCGGCGGAATGTTATCGTGTTCTCAAAAAAGATAAGTTTTGCGTAATCCTAATGGGTGACACACGCCAAAAGGGACACGTTATTCCAATGAGTTTTGAGGTAATGAAACGTTTTGAAGCAGTAGGATTCAAAATAAAGGAAATTATCATCAAAGAACAACATAATTGTACTACAACAGGTTATTGGAAAACAAATAGTATAAAATACAATTTTTTACTGTTAGCACATGAATATTTATTTGTATTCAAGAAGTAATAACAATACAGTTAAAGCCGGGTGACAACGTAACATGTCATCGAAAACCGCCCTGTCATAACTCTCACATCTCACCAAACAACTTTTACAATGCAACTACAATTTATCAACTGGGACAAACCTTTGCTTCACTCTGCTGCCGAATTTATTTTGCGGCAGCCGGATTCTGTTAAGCGTGACCGTGTTGATTTGCGTAATGTTACTCTTGCCTTTTCCGGTGAGCGGGCTAGGAATCGGTTTGAGGAAATTTTGATTGATTGCGTTGAGACGTTTTCGGAAGATAACGGTCTTATGCCCGATTGGTATCCGCCGGAACTTATTACCTTTGGTAGTTTGCCCGATATGTTCTACGAACAGAAATTGCCTATCGCTAACAGTCTGACACAACAGTTTGCGTGGATAACTGTTATCGAGGATATGTTCGACGGCGATGCTGAAACCCGTAACGATTTACTCAGTCTGTTGCCCACTTTGCCCGACCGCGACAATCTTCAGGCACGGCTCGCGTTAGGTGATATGTTCGCGAAGTTACACCGCGAACTATCCAGCGAAGACCTCACGTTTGACGATGTCGCGGCACGTTGCAAGATGCCGGAAGTTGAAGCGGAACGTTGGAACGTAATGAGTCAAATTCAGCAGCGATACAGAAATAAAATCGACAGTTTGAAAGTTTGGGACATTCAAATGGCTCGGCAATTCGCCATCAAACATCAGGAAGACGATGAGTTTGACCGCATCAAAAACCGGTTCAAACGCGAGAACCGGCGATTCTATCTTGTCGGGCTTGTCGATATGAACCGGTTGCAAAAGGACATATTGAAAAAGTTTAGCGAATTCATCACGCCGCTTGTCTTCGCACCGGAAACGTTGGCGGACTGCTTCGACGATTTCGGTTGCCTTGACGCGAACAAGTGGAACGACAACTACACTATCAACTTCGCCAAGTCACAGATTAGCGTTGTTGACGATATGCACGGACAGGCAAGCGTGGTGTTGCTCAAGGTTGCAGGTCATAATGACGGAAGTAAGAACCAAACGTTTTCGGCAAACGAAATTGTTGTCGCGGTACCGAACGATGAGGCGGTTCCGTTTATCGAACAACAACTCGAAAACGCAAACATCCGAACACGGCTCGTCGCGGGCGTGTCGATGAAACAGAACGCGGTTTATCGTTTGCTCGAATCGCTCGCCGATTTTGTCGGAGCGGGAACGTTCAAAAGTTTTGCGACTTTTGTTCGTCATCCTGATATTGGTGCGTTCTTATACGACAAACTTCCGAATGTTGTACGTCAGACGAAAGACGGAACGGACGCGGAGGTTACAAGTGAATTTGTAATCGACCTACTAACCGAACTCGATACGTACTACACAAAATTTTTGCCGGAGAAAGTTGACGGTAACTGGCACGAGATTGTTGACGACGAATACCCGCAGCATAACAACACGTTCGCGGGAATCAAAGCGGCGTGGGCGGCGATCAACGAACTTGTTGCGTGCAACGATGTGAAGACGTTTTTGGATCGCGTCTATGCCGGGCAGTCGGGAAACGTCGCGTTGAAAAAAGTGAACGAAGCACTTGACGAGTTGAAAAAAGTTCCTGCTGTTTTTTATTCCGACACGAAGCAAACGTTTTCCGAACGAATTCAACTTATCTTGTCGCAGTTGGCTGGCGAGACGCTTACGTCGGAATCTGATGACAACGCGGTTGAGTTGTTAGGTTGGCTCGAAATTCCAATGGACGACGCGAAGGTTGTGATTGTGACTGGTTTGAACGAGGGTGTCGTGCCGTCGTTTGTAACGTCCGATATTTTTCTACCGGAAAACATTCGGCAGCAACTCGGTATCAATGACAACAAACGGCGTTACGTTCGCGATTGCTACGCGCTAACAACCATTCTCGCGACACGTCCGTCGGAAAACGTTCATCTGATAAGTTGTAAACGTTCGGTGGACGGGACACCGCTGCTGCCGAGCCGATTGTTGTTTGCAACGGATGATAACAAAAAAATCGCGGAACGTGTGCAAGGATTTTTCAAAGATATGGAGAAGGAAGCGTCGTACCAGACTATTCAGTTACATTTCGCGGCGGACGGCAGCAAGGATGCGGCGGGCTTTTTCGGCGACGTTGACGATAAGAAAACGTATCGGATTGTGAACGTTGTGAACAAGGTTCAGCAGCGGAGCGGATTCACGATTCCCGATTTGAGCCGGTATTACAAGACGAGTAAGTTTGATTCGATTTCTGTTACCGACTTTGCGCAGTACAAAACGTGTCCGTATCGCGGATATTTTTTGCAACGTGTTCTCGGACTAGATTCGTTGAACGACAACGCGGAGGAAATTGACGCGATGGGTTTTGGAACGCTGATTCACGCGGTCACGGAAGAGTTTGGTCGAAACGAAAACATAATTGACTCGACAGACGCGGCAACAATTTACGGGTTTCTCGAAGACAAGTTGGAAACGCTGGTGAAAACCGATTTCGGCGACAAGCCGCGTGCGACGATTGCGATACAGATGGAAATGGCGAAAAAGCGTCTCGGCATTTTTGCGCAAGAGCAGGTAAAATGGCGGCGGCAGGGTTATCGTGTTGAACAAGTTGAGTACAAAATTGATAACGTGTATCTTGATGTTGACGGTAGAAAAATCCGATTGAAAGGGCGGATAGACAGAATCGACAAGCACGAAACGACGGGAGAGCGTGTCGTATTCGACTACAAGACGGGTTCGACAGAGCCGGAAGAAAAACATCGCAAGGGCAAAAAGGACAACAAAGAATGGATAGATTTTCAGTTGCCGCTCTATCATTACATACTGCAACAAAACGGATTAGGCGACTGGTTCAAACTGGGCTACTTCCTGATTTCGTCAGACCTCCAAAAAATCAAACCAAGTTTCGTTGACTGGGACATAGCCGAGATAGAGCAAGCGATAGAAGAAGCGAGAGAGATAGTAAGAAAAATCTGGAACAGACAATTCCCAATAAACCCGAAAGCAAAATACCAAGAGGAATACGAAATTATATGCCCGGAAGTGTTGATAAAATAAATGTAACAAATTGATTGGTTATTTTGCGCATTCGAGTAGGCGAGGCATTCCTTGCCCCTCTTCAAACCGGACTTACAGATTTCCCACATCCGGCTTCCATTGATGTACTCATTTTTAGCATTCACGGTTAGTCATTTTTATTTGGTA
>JAITST010000152.1 GCA_031287585.1 Planctomycetaceae bacterium
ACCTAACGTCTCAAAACAGTAACTCCTGTAAAATTAGAAACTTGCTAAACAAAAAGACAGGTTTTTAGAAGTTCCCCGCGTAATATTTTTTTACTACGGAACAGATAAAAACTATCTACCCTTAACCATCCTTACCTACCTGTGAAAAAAAAGATTTACCATTTCCCGACAAACCCAATTTGTCCCGTGTGCGCTGTTGAGCGTTCGCCCAGATCGAAATCGTAATCGGCGAATAGCCGTGTACTACGGGTGAGCGGTAAATCGCCGCCGATGCCGGCGTTGAAGGTGTTACGTCCGAGATTTACCCCGCGGAATGTTTGCGTTGTACTTCCGATAACCGAGCGGCTCGTGCCGTACTCTGCGCCGCCGACTTGATAGCCGTATTGTAGTCGCGTCCGCAAGTTTCCGAGTTGCGAGTTCACACCGATTCGCAGCACCGTTTGGTCAAGCGAAACGTTGTCAACTCGCTGCGTTGTTCCGAGCGGCAAAATGTTCACCGTGAAATCGTCTGACCAACTCTTTTGGAAATCGACCGCAAGCAGCGGGAACAGTTTCAGTTGGTGCGAATAGTTTATCTGTTTCGACAATTCAACCGTTGCGTACATCGAATCGCCGTTGTAGCCGGTACGGGGACGTGTCCCAGAATTATTGATATGATGGTCAATACTACCCCAATTTAGGCGTTTCACGACATTCATCCATAAATTCCGCACATGACCCGGAATCGTCATCAATTTCTGATTTTTCGGATGGAATTGGATTATTCAATAATTTTAGAACGCGACAATTCATTGGTTACTCCATTGAAACTGAAAAAAATATCTGGTACAATGAGGAAAGTATAAGAAGTTTATGCCGATTGCACAACGGCAAAGACCTGATTTCTATACTGAATTGACAACACCGCTTTTAGCACACTTTTTGAGGTTGAAACTCATTTAATCCGGTAACTCTTTCGGTAAAACACGTGATTTGCTGAGTGGTTCCCTCCACAGTTTTTTGGAAAATACAGTAAAATACTTGTGATAATACTTTTGTCTTACGGGGCAAAAATGTATAAATATCATTATCATTTTCACTATTCCCATTTCATTTTTATCAAATAATGACACACATTAAAACCCAAGCGAAAGACGGTTCGCCAGTCGAATTTATCTACAAAGACCCGATGCAAGGCGGCGTGAAAGATGTCTATTTTGCGCCGGATAAAAGTTACGTCGTCGCTTTTTTTCGCAAAAAACTCGACTATAACGGTTTGGAACGGGTTGAAAAACTTGTCGGACAATATCGTAAAGGAATTTTTGAACAAGTGGGCGGTGATTACTGGAAAAATATGTACTGTTGGCCCGAAAAGATTGTCGAACACAACGGCTTGACCGGTATGGTTGTCCCTGCCTACCAATCGCATTTTTTCTTTGGTAAATCTACATCGCTTGCGGGTGCGGAAAAAGAAGGGAAATGGTTTGCATCCGCGAAAAACTTCAATCGGTTTGTTCCCGCAGAAGAAAAGGGAACACTTCTTGGTTATTTACAAATATGTTTGAAATTATCACGCGCGGTACGTCGTCTTCACGCCGCAGGTCTTGCTCATTCCGACCTTTCGTATAAAAACTGTCTCGTCGATCCGGCTGGCGGAAACGCTTGTATTATCGACATTGACGGACTTGTTGTACCGGGGCTTTATCCGCCGGATGTTGTTGGTACTCCCGACTTCATCGCACCTGAGGTTGTCGCAACGTTACACCTGCCGATTAAAGACCCCAACAGAAAGTTACCGTCCCGTGTCACCGATCAACACGCACTTGCCGTTCTGGTTTATATGTACCTGTTTCACAGACATCCGTTACGCGGCAGGTTGGTACATGACCAAGATCCCGAAAAACAAGAACGGCTCGAAATGGGTGAAAAGGCGTTGTTTATCGAAAATCCGAAAGATAAATCAAACAGTCCGAAACTTGATAAACAAGGAAGCGATAAAGTTTGTTTGCCTTGGGTGGATCCGAATGAATTACCATATACAATGTACGGCACGCTTCTGAAACAACTTTTTGAGCAGGCGTTCACAGAGGGTTTGCATAATCCGCAACAACGCCCCACTGCCGACGACTGGGAAACGGCACTGGTCAAAACGCTTGATATGTATCAGCCGTGTCAAAATTCAAGTTGTGTCAAAAAAGGTTTTATTTTCGACAATACGACAAAGCCAAAGTGTCCCTATTGCGGTACGCCTTACAAAGGTGTGTTGCCTGTTCTCGATTTTTATTCCTCACGAAACGGAAAAGATTATAAACCGGATAATCATCGTTTGATGGTATTCAATGGACAACGTCTTTATCAATGGCACGTTGACCGCAGTGTTTTTCCGAACGAGCAACTGAAAGATAATCAAAAAAAGGCGGTCGGTTATTTTCAATTCCACAACGGTAAATGGTTTTTCGTAAACGAAACGCTACAAGGACTAAAAAATGTCGCAACCGGTACACTGATTCCAATTAAGGGAAACGTTGAATTGACCGAAGGACTTCAACTACATCTTTCACCGGAAGCCACAGGTCGAATCGTCAACGTTAAAATTGTCAAAGGTTAGAAATAAACGATAATGAACGCAGTTGAGATTTGTAGGACGTTATATGTAACGATTATACATCCTTAACCCGTAGGGGTAAGGATTTGCGTGGTTCTCATAGCGTTTTCGTTTGCCACTTGTTCGTTGTCCATAGTGTTTACTGTTCAAGTTTTTGCTCATTGGATATTTACAAAAATGCGGCGATTACCAATTTATATTTTAATTAACTGTTCCGCCTCAATGAAAGGCGAGCCGATTGAGGCAGTTAAGAACGGACTGGATATGCTCTTGTCCAGTTTGCGGCGCGACCCATACGCGCTGGAAAGTGTTCATCTGAGCGTTATCACGTTTGATAAAGATGCACGGGTACTTGTAACGCTAACAGAATTGCCGGAATTTAATACTCCTGAATTAAACATCACAACCGTTTCTGGTAAAGAACTCGGTTCGGCATTGCAACTTTTATGTAAACAATACGATAAAGAAATCCAAAAAACAACAGAGGAACATAAAGGAGATTGGATACCGATTGTTGTAATAATGACAAGCGGCGAACCAAGCGATACGCAACAAGTTGCGAAAGTGATTCCTCTGTTAAAGGAACGCTCATTTGCAAAAATCATTGCTTGTGTTTCCGGCATTAAAAATCATAGTTCAATAATCAATGAGATAACAAAGAATGTATTTTCATTGGATACAATGAATTCTAATTCCTTTGCCAAATTTTGGAAATGGGTTTCGACAGTCGCCAGCGCACAAAGCCGTTCTCTCGATGCAATTGACGAGTTCATTCCGCCGCCGCCGCCAGAGGTTAATTTATTTTATAACGAGACAGATAATAATATACCGCCTATCCAAGTATCCGCGCCGCCATCACAAGCAGTACACTCAACACAGCAATCGGTAACATTACCATTGCCGCCACCGACATCACCGCCGCAAAATCCAAACAATCCGTCACCCAACGCCGGAGACCGTATGGTCATTACTATTAAAGGTATAGACTACGCATTTCGTTGGTGTCCTGCTGGAACGTTTAAGTATATTCTTCCATCAAGTGAAAAAAAATATAGTTATCAATTGCCATCCAAAACTGGATATAACACAAAACATCAAATAACGTTCTCATCTGGTTTTTGGATTGGTGAAACTCCTGTTACACAAAATCAGTGGGAGAGTGTAATGGGAAAGAATCCGAGTTACTTTAAGGGGACAGACTTTCCGGTTGAGAGAGTGTCTTTCAATGACTGCAAAGCATATATTGAGCGGCTTAATCAGGATAATATTGCGCCAGTTGATTTTAAGTTTTACTTGCCAACGGAAACGCAATGGGAGTATGCTTGTCGGGCAGGAACTTTAACTGATTTTAGTTTTGGTGATTCATTAGGAGATGACGATGCTAACTTTGAAAATATGATAGGAAAGACAACGAAAGTAGGTTCGTTTCCGGCAAATGCATGGGGGTTGTACGATATGCACGGTAATGTGTGGGAATGGTGTAGTGATAGGCATTTTTATTATCCTTCAAATGTTGTAACCTGTATCGGGGGGGCTGTGGGTGGTGATTGTTATCAGTGGTATGTTATTCGCGGCGGCAGTTGGAAAACCAATTCACGGCTCTGTCATTCGGTGCATCGTTGTTATGTAAATCCGATGGTAAGATATCTGAACAAAGATATTGGCTTGCGTCTTTGTTTGGTTATTGGCGATAAAATTGATGATACGGTTGAGAGATACCGCAAATTAGCACTGGACGGAAATTCAGAAGCACAGGTCATGCTTGGTGATTGTTATTTCTATGGGAGAGGTGTAGTCGAAAACAAGTCTGAAGCAGTACAATGGTTTCAGAGAGCAGAGTTGAATGATGATAGAGCCGGAACGTTTCGTTTGGGAAGGTGCTATCAACATGGATATGGAGTTTCAAAAAATTCTAACAAGGCATTTGAATTGTTCAAAAAACTCAATATTGTGGACATCGTTGCCGGATGTAGTGGTTTTATAATCTGTTTGATCGGTCTTTTTGTTTTATTCTTGAGTACCATGTCAGATTCTTCTGTATATACAAGTGTCGGATTAAGTCTTAATATTGTTGGTTTGTTCCTCATACTAAAACAATCTACCGTTCATGCTTCGAAACGTAGAATGCTCGCGGCTGCTTCTACCAAAGGATATTTACGTATGTTTGGTATTGATGAGTAAGAGAGAAATCCAACTATTTATGAACCAGACAAGTATTTTTTTTGACTGCTTTTCAACAACTCCATTAACAACAAAAAAACTATGCGGCGTTTACCAGTTTACATTTTAATTGACTGTTCCGAATCAATGGCGGGCGAGCCGATTGAGGGCGTTCAAAAAGGGCTTGCCGCAATGTTGAATACACTGCGCCGTGACCCGCACGCACTTGAAACCGTTTGGATCAGCGTCATTACTTTCGACGCAAATGCCAAACAAGTTGTCCCGCTTACGGAAGTTTCAGACTTTAACATTCCAACGTTGTCTATCAAACCCGGTACATCTTTGGGAGCGGCGTTGCAACTTCTCGCTATACGTATCAAAAAAGATGTACAGCGAACAACCGCCGATACAAAGGGCGACTACCGCCCCATCGTATTTCTCCTGACCGACGGTCAACCGACAGACAACTGGGAAGACGCTGCCGCGGCGTTAAAAACGGTCAAACCAAAACTGGCAAACATCTACGCTATTGGTTGCGGACGCGATGTTGATTTTAATGTCTTGAGTGAAATCACCGACATTGCTTATCACATGAAGGAAGTTTCAGGTGAAATGATAGCCAAGTTTTTCGTCTGGTTGAGTGCTAGCGTACAATCAATGAGTCAAGGTGCGGAGAGTCCTATTTCGCTTGAAAAATCACCCTTCGCAAACAGCGGCGGTTTCGATTTGATTGACCCGTACAATCTGCCGATTCGCAGCGATGTCCCTCTGCAAGTGTTCCTTCACTCGCGGTGTATGAACACGAAACAGTTTTATATGATGCGTTATGTTTTTATTGATGAACATAAGGTTTACCTTGCCAAGTCGGCTCATAAGTTGCCGGACGATTTTTTCTCGGAAGGCGGCGACGTTCCGCCGGCGATTTCGTCTGACTTGTTGTACGGCGGTGTACCGTGTCCGTTTTGTGGTAACGCTGGCTGGGGACAATGCGGTAACTGCGGACAAATTTCGTGTAATCCCGACCCGCTCCCGCCGCAAATACAATGTCCAACTTGCCTAGCAATTTTAAGAGACGGTGGCAGCGGAACGTTTGATGTTACACGTTCATCAGGATAGTGAGTTGTTTACTTGCGATATTTATACATTTTATTTTTCACCATTTATCCACGCTTGAAATTTGTAGAGACGTTGTGTACAATGCTTCTACGTCATTAGCCCCGTAGGGACTACCACAATTTTTAATCGTTGCCGGTATAACAACTTTATAAACAATGAGAAAACTTCCAATTTACATTTTATTGGACACATCCGAATCAATGGTTGGTGAACCGATACAGGCAGTAGAACAAGGTTTAGTAACATTGCTCTCTGCTCTCCGTAAAGACCCTTATGCGTTGGAAATGGCGCACTTGAGCGTTATCACTTTCGGTACTGCGGCGAAACAAGCCGTTCCACTTACAGAGTTGAGTCAGTTTCAGACACCCAAATTGATACTCGGTTCCGGTACATCACTTGGAGCAGCACTTGAACTTCTGGAAAAACGAATTGCTGCCGAAGTAACAAAAAGTACCGCCGAAGTCAAAGGTGATTACAAGCCGCTCGTTTTTCTGATGACAGATGGTGAACCAACAGACCGCTGGGAATCCGCTGCTGACCGAATGATGAAGAATCGGTCGCTCCAACTGGTTGCCATTGGTTGTGGACAGGATACAAATCTCAATACGTTACGCCGTATTACTGAATTAGTTATCTGCGGTACGGAAGCGAATCAAGAAACACTTACGAAATTTTTCAAGTGGGTCAGTGCGTCCGTTGCGACGGCGAGCCAGTCGGTTGATAAGACCGGCGAATCAAGAATCACGTTAGAAAAATTTCCGCAGGACGACGCCATAAAAGTAGTTGATGAGACGACATCGCAGCCGAAAATTGAACCCAACCGATTCGTGTTTCTGCATAATAAATGCGTCAAGAATAAAAAATTCTACTTGCAAAAATTTGCCAAGAGTGGAAGTAAGACCGGCGGATTTTTAGGGCTGGGCGGGAAAGAAGTTTACAAAGGTGCTGGCACGTTTCCACTTGATGACTTTGAACAACCCGGAGCGGATGGCGGAATTTCAGTTTCAACCGACGTACTTGGCGAAGGGAATCCGTGTCCTTATTGCGGCAATGAAGGTTGGGCAATGTGTTCGTGTGGAAAAACACACTGTACTCCTGCGGTCAAGCAAGGTCAAACGATTACATTGACATGCCCTTGGTGTAATACAACGGATACGTATGCTTCCAGTAATTTTAGTGTTGGCGGCGGCGGTGGTTGATAAACTTTCGCCGGTCGAAAATTCACAGGCGGTAACGTCTTCCGAATTTATACCGAACACGGCTATCACAACACAAACAATTTTCAATCGTGTTCGTTGTATGTATTGACTTAACCTATATTTGCTGTAATAATAGTCTCACTTATTTCAAATTCAACAATTCAACCCAATCCTACAATGGCTAACAAAACTATCACAATTGACGGAACACAAATTAACTTAACTCAGGGACTAAATGCCGAACAGGTGAAACAGTCTGAGGAAAAATATGGCCGGAATACCCTCACGCCGCCAAAGCGCGAACCGCTCTGGAAACTTTTCCTCGAAAAGTTCAATGACGCAACCATCAAAATTTTGCTCGTTGCCGCCGTGCTGTCGATTGTTTTGGCTTGCGTAGAGAAATTTGTCCTCGATAATAAAGACGCATCGTTCATCGACAGTATCGGTATCTTTCTCGCCGTTGCTTTGGCAACCCTCGCCGGTTTTTTAAGCGAACTAAAATCGTCGCACGAGTTCGATTTGCTCAACAAAGTCAAAGACGATATTCCCGTCAAGACGCTGCGCAACGGACAGTTAACCGAAATATCGATTAACGACATTGTTGTCGGAGACGCGATTCAACTTGCACTCGGCGATAAAGTTCCCGCCGACGGCATGGTCTTTCAATCGCAGGGATTACTCGTTGACGAAGCCGTCATGACCGGCGAAAGCGTCGCCGTTGAAAAGAAATCTGATGACCTTGTCTTTCGCGGAACAACGATTAGCGACGGACACGGTCGGTTCGTTGTAAAAGAAGTCGGCGATGCAACCCGGCTCGGACAAATCGCCGCTAATCTCGGAAGTAATGCGTCCGCAGAGGAAACGCCGTTAGTCCAAAAGTTAACAAAACTCGCCGCTCAAATCAGCACCGTCGGAATGACCGGCGCAGCGTTAATCTTCGCTGTCATGGCGGGATTCGCTTTGTATCAATTCGATTGGAATGTTCTCAACGCCGAAACGATAACGGAACTGCTTCATTCGCTATTAAATGCGTTCATTATTGCGGTAACAATTATCGTCGTTGCCGTTCCCGAAGGACTGCCGATGATGGTCACCGTTTCGCTTGCGCTGAATATGATGAAGATGGCAAAAGAAAACTGTTTGATCCGCAAACTCGTTGCAAGCGAAACCGTCGGCAGTGCAACCGTAATCTGCACCGATAAAACGGGAACGTTGACGCAAAATCAAATGACGGTAACGCGGTCGTTTCCCGAATATAAACAAGAGTTGCCGCAGCAACTGGTCGAAGCAATTTCGATTAACACAACAGCGGAATTGAATCTTGGTAATCCGACAGAAGGAGCGTTATTGCGGTTTCTGCACAAGAACGGACACAACTACAACGACCATCGGAATAAGTATGAACGGGTCAGCGAGTTGGCGCATAATTCGGAACGTAAGATGTCGTTTGTCGAAGTCAACATTGACGGCAAACACACTGCGTATTCCAAGGGTGCGCCGGAAAAGATTTTGCCGAATTGCAAAACGATTTTAGTGAACGGCGAATTAAGTCCCGCCGCTGACCATCAAACGCAAATCAATGAGGCGTTGAAGAATGCCACGGAACAAGCACTGCGGGTGTTAGCGGTTGCTGTTGACGATACCTTATTAGCGTTAATTGGCATCAGCGACCCGATACGTGCCGAAGTGCCGCATGCCGTTGAAGTGTGTCATACTGCCGGTGTCGATGTCAAAATGATCACCGGTGATGCCGAACCGACGGCAAGAGCGATTGCAAAACAGGCAGGTATCATTTCACATGAGAACGAACTCGTTTTAACGTCGCCGCAACTTGCCGAAATGTCCGATGAGGAATTGGACAAAAACATCGGACGGTTAAAAGTGTTAGCGCGGGCAACACCGATGGATAAATTGCGTCTGGTGAAAGCACTGCATAAACAAGGCGAAGTTGTAGCCATGACCGGCGACGGAACCAACGATGCCCCTGCTCTGAAAAATGCCGATGTCGGTATTGCGATGGGAATCACCGGCACCGAAGTTGCGAAGGAAGCGAGCGACATTGTGCTCGTTGATGATAACTTCAAGAGTATCGTAACGGGTATCTGGTGGGGACGGACTCTTTACCAGAATATCCAGAAGTTTTTGATTTTCCAGTTGACCGTCAACTTCGTTGCGATGGCGTGCGCTTTGGTTGGACCGTTCATTGGTGTTTCGCTGCCGCTGACCGTGCCGCAGTTGCTTTGGATCAATATCATTATGGACACATTTGCCGCGCTGGCATTAAGTACTGACCCGCCGAGGGCAATTTTTATGCGAAGGAAACCGATACCGAGAGAAGCGTCGATTGTTACTGCTTCGATGCTTTGGACTATCGGCTTGACAGGTATCTATCAAATTGCCGTTTTGAGCGTACTGCTCTTTACGGGTTTGTTTGCAGAGAAGCCGTTCGAGTTGGGCTCGGATGTCAAAAACATGGCGAATCGCGAAGCGTTGACCGTATTCTTTACGGCGTTTGTCTTGCTTCAGTTTTGGAATATCTTTTCGTGCCGTTCGTTACAGCGGGGCGAATCGGCACTTGCGGGCTTATTGAAGAATAAGTTGTTTTTACTTATCGTTACGCTCATTGCCGTTGTGCAGATTGGCTTAGTGCAGGCAAGTCCGTATTTCGGTATCGGCGA
>JAITST010000411.1 GCA_031287585.1 Planctomycetaceae bacterium
TGCTCCCAAATACCGTAATTTAAGGCACTTCAAGGGAAATTACAAACTACTGAAATTGGGTTTGGTTACAGATACTCAAACTGTAAAATAAATGACGTTGCGCACAGAGGCACGGTGGACACAGAGGAATTGTTTTTATTTTTTGTTCGCTCTCCCCCGAAAGCGGAAGTGCATTTAATTCTTATAACGTCAATCTCTACAAATACTTACGCTTGTCCATGTGACTCGCCCGCTGGTATCTGTGTCCCGCGGGTTTGTGCTGTGGTCAACTATTTCTTTGTTGGCAAATCTGTGAAAGATTCATTGAAACGGATTTGACTGCGTCTCGGACTTGCGATAAAACACACTGTTGTTTTTACTTATATCTTACACCAAACCCCCACTTTTTTGCGAGAGCAAAATTTGGGATGTGCAGACCACAACACGGTAACGAAATTATCGTGAAGTATTACGTACAAAAACGGAAAATTAATCGAGGTGGATTGGGATTTTTTACTACGGAAAAACTTTGCAATTCTCGTTGACCTTGATTACGGGGGCGTGGCTAATCAAAGCAACGGCATTTGACGAGCATCAATGACTTCGACCATTTCGGGGCACATCGAACATTCGGGTAAAGCCGCTTGTTTCAAGTACGTTAAAATCTCTTCTTGCGTGTTCTCCAATCGCATCGGTTGATGCTGCAAAATTCTATTCCACTCTTCGCCGAATAAGCCTTCTTGAGCAGCAAGATGTATAGACGATAACCGAGTACAATACCATAAATTGCCATCGTGTATCTTATAAAAACTTCGTCCGGCACAGACATCCCACGATTTTTGCGGTGAACTATGATGTGGAATATACCGACTGTCATCGCTCTGCTGATAAATAACCATCCATTTAGAATATGCTTGTCGCAACGTAATTGGGACACCATAAACAGAAAAACACTTTTGCGCCAACTCAAATTTTTTGACCCATTCTGGCGATTCAATGTGTTGCGAAATATCGAAACGAATACGTCCAAGTTTTCCGCAATCCCACAAAAACGAATCATTAAGTTTCTCTAACAGAGTTCCATTTGATACGACAACGATTTCAGATTCGTTCCAGTGCAGATGAGCCGATAATACGATTTCCTCGAAATACGGATGAAGCAATGGTTCTCCACCTAAAATTGCAAACCGCTTAGGCTGTAATTTTTTGCTCCATGCGGCAAGCGAAGAGAGCAAGTCTTCCTTCGGATAATGCCCGTGCATTAACGGCGATAAATGACTGCAATGTTCACAACTCATATTACATCCCTTTACAATGTCGATGCTAATATGCGGCAAACGGATTTTTCCGTTATCTCTGATAAAAATTTCCGTTTGAAGCCAATGCCAATCAACTTCGGATTTTTCACGACTTTTCAAATGGGATTCCATATTTTTCGATTTTCTGTTTTGTTGTAATACTTCTTTCCTCGTAATATCTGTCGAGGAATTTTTTTTTAATGACCGTCAAATCGTTCAACGCAAAACTGTTTAGCCCGTTTTCTTTGCAAGCAAATTGGAATGTTGTGTTTTTCAAGTTCGGCGGAAGGTTTTCATAGATTCTTGAACCCTGCATATACACCAACGTTTTAATATGGATTTGGTCGAAACCACAATCACGAATGAACGCAAAGGTATTTTCTATTGTTTCGTTGGTTTCCATCGGTGCGCCGATGATAAAATTACCAACAGTGAAAATACCGATACTGTCTGCATAATGAACAATTCGTTTTACTTGTTCTAAATTATTCTTCTTTTTGTAGAAACGAAGAATTTCTTCATCACTGCTTTCGATTCCAAAACTAATAATTTTAATGTTCGCTCGTTTGGCAATGTCAAGAAATTCTTCGTCGATATTCATCCAACTGCTGATAGCGATTTTCATCTCGGCAATTATTTTTTGTTCAACCAATGCGGTTAAAATCCTTTTGGCACGAGTTAGGTTAAATGTAAAATTATCATCCGTAATCCAAACGTTGATAAAGCCCTGTTGCTGAAGAATTGCAAATTCAGAAAGGACAGATTCGTCCGAACGGGAAAGATACTTGCTTTGAAAACTTTGACGATGACAAAAAGTACACGTATTTTCACAGCCGTGTGCTGTACAGATGAGCGTTGATTTCCTATTTTGATTTAGGAATTCGACCTGCTCACATAAAAATTGCCGGTCAATGAAAGGAACATCGTCAGGCGAATCGAAAGAAAACTTTTGAAAACATTCCGGCAATACATCGTGGACGGCAAACAAAATATCATTCAAATTGTTCGTTTTGACCGTGTAATCGGTGTTGAAAACGTCCTTGTCGGTGATACAACAGTAATGCCCGTAAGCAACAATTTTCACATTGGGATAATGTTCGTGGACAAGGCGAATAATTTCGTTGCCGTGCCGGTCATTCTCGGAACGTTTAATGGTAAAAGAATCAAATTCAATAACAATGAGTTGTATCAATTCTTTTTGCAACAGTGCTAGAAAATGGTTCTTGTCAAACCGTTCTACGGAGTAATCAAGCAAAACTACTTTGTGACCAACATTGTGGAGAACCGTCCCCAGCAACGCCCAATGCTCGGAAAATCCGAATCGGCTGTCCTTCATTTCATTTGGGCGTGAATAAATTATCGCGACATTGCTCATATTTTATTTATAAGGACAATTATTTATCCGTTGCTAGGTACTCCTCGATTTTAGTCATAGCGTAAAGTCCCCAAGATGCACCATCTTCGATTTCGTGAAAAGCCCATATTCCATTTGGAAGTTGGGTATTTGCCATAAAATGATACGCCGCAAGAATTTGTTTTTTATAAGATTGTTTTCCATAAGCCAAAAGCCCAAGTGCTGCTATTGCCGTGCAAAAAATATCAGGTTTGACTGGATGGTCTTTCCAAGGGGCAAATCCGCCATCACTTTGTTGCTGACTGGCAAGCCACTCCGTTGTACTCTGGATAAGTTCCTTGTCTTGCGGTTTGTATTGATTTATCGCAAAAGCCATCAATGTATAGGCTGCTTTGTATGTCAAACTGTTTCTTTCACCAAGCCAAGTATGTTCAAGCCATTGTAAATGATTTTGTTCGGCAAGTTCAGGTAAGAGAAACAATAACTGTCCTGTTACGGGGATTCGTCGCATATCTCGCTTTGTTCTTCCGAACCCCCCGTTACGGTCGGTCTGTTGTCTTAACCATTCTAACGCTGGTGGAATTTTATGTTTTAACTCGGAATAGAATCGCAGGAACGCAATACTCCAAAAAGTCTCACCGATTCCCAACCATCCGCCGTCATCCAACTGACTATCTGCAACTGATTGAACAATCTTTTTGTCAATACAACTGGGCGAAACACCGGACATTAAAAGTAACGCCGCCGTTTTGGTTATCCGAGCGTTCTCAATTCCTTTATCGAACATTGCCCGCGTCATATTGAGCAAC
>JAITST010000260.1 GCA_031287585.1 Planctomycetaceae bacterium
TACAAGCCGCGAACTTTATCCGCGTAATCTTTGCCGCGAACGTAGTATAAAGTTTTCAGTGAACTGTCTGAACGTACTAAACCGGTCGGCGTTGCAATCCAGATTTTGTTATCGCTTGCAACGATAACCTGATTGATTTGGTTTGTAGGCAAACCGTCGCCTTCCGGTACTAACGGAACCGGACTACAATTGTTTACACCGAAACGTTCGGGAGCGGTTATGTTTTTAGAATGTTTATAGTTGCCGCCGCTGCGATTGAAAACCGCGATACCGTGACATTGTGTTCCAACGATTAACGTTCCGTCTTTCTTGAACGCTAACGACGACGCTTGGTCTTCGAGCAAACCGTCCTCACGAGTAAAATGTTCCCACTCGTCGGCGTTGATTTTGTAACGTGTAATACCGGCGGAAGTCGCGATCCAAACGTCGCCGTCGGTCGGACAAGTCTGTATGTCGAAAATACGTTCGCCAATAGGACCATCAACAACATCATAATTTTTCCAACGCTCACCATTGAAAACCGAAACACCAGAATTAAGATGTCCGACCCACAACCGACCGACTTTGTCGATAGCAAGAGCATAAGCGTTATCGTCGCCGAGACCATCTTTACGTGTGAACTGTTTTGAGTTACCGGTACTGTCGTAATGATAAACTCCGTAATCTTCGGTACCAACAAACACACCGCCGTCACCATCGGAAATCATCGTAGTTATAAACGATGCCTTAATGTTGAGACGAGCAACTTGTTCCGTCTGATTTTCGTCAGACATATCAGAGTTAGCATCCCGTTCCGCACAAAGAAAAACGGAAACGATAGACAACGTTACAACTAATAAACGGTAAGCCATAGTCAAATTCCCTTGGAGGTAAAGTTTATTGTCCAATAGAACAGCATACGATTGTAGTATGTTTTTTTTGATTGTAAAGCGGTTCAAAAATTTTTGATTACAAAACAATTGATTGTGGGCAAGAATGTAGAAACGCGTCTCTACATTTTTCAATCGTGTTCGGTATAGTAATTACATTACATTCCATTTAATCTATCCGGTGGTTACGGCGGTCAGTAAAACCTATACCTACACTCACACCACCAGTCCTATATTACTTATTATCCGCCAATGGTCGAACCCAAATGTTACGGAATTTCACAGGCGAATGATGTTCTTGCAACAAGATATGTCCCTTTTCCCGTTTGAGCGGCTTCGGTAACGCGCGGTGTAGTGACGCTCCGATAATTTCGACGTTGTTTTGAACAAGCACACCATTGTAAAAGACGGTGACACGCGCCGGTTCTGTTTGCGTTCCGTCCTTGATTTTCGGGGCGGTGAAAACGATGTCGAAACTTTGCCATTCTCCCGGTTTACGAGCCGGGTTGACCAGCGGCGGATATTGACCATAGACGGCTCCAGCATTACCGTCGGCGTAAATGTGACTGTCGCACGACTCAATAATCTGAATTTCAATACCCCCCAGCAAATAAACGCCGCTGTTTCCCCACTCCATTCGGTCAACGGGCTTGGTTGGTGTCATCCATTCGAGATGAAGTTGGCAACTGCCAAATTCGTCTTTGGTTACAAGTTGACCGGTCTTAAAAATATCAAACGCTCCATCTTCAATGGCGTTGAGATTTTTTCCCTTCCATTGGTTAAGGTGAGAACCGTCGAACAAAACAACTGCATCAGACGGCGGCTTCACTCCGATATCACCTTGCCCCGGAGCAACTTTCACCGGTTGCGGTCGGCTTTGGTCGTGAACCCGCCAAACCGAGTTCGGCAAAAACGGCGTATCCGTGTAACCCGGTACTGCTGGTTCATCGCTGAAAGCGGTTATTCCGCAAGCAATAAAAATAATAAGGAAAGAGTATTTCATAGTTTTAATGTTTGTAAGTTGTGTAATCCCTCAACATTGTAAAAAAGTTCACGTAAGCAGTCACATATTCTTGTGTCTTACATAATCTCGTCGATGTACAACAATCGTCTATTCCCCACGCCTGACGATGGATTTGCTACCAACACTATTCTGTCGCCGATTTCTAGAAATCCTTCATTCTTTGCCTGTGAGATTACCTCGTCCAACATATTACGCGGTGCTTCTGCATTGATTTTTGTTGGTATAACTCCCCAGTACAACGCCATCCGTTGTAACGCGAAATCGTTTGTCGAGCAACCAATCGTCATCGCGAAGTGACGTATCTTCGACAACCGCAAAGCAGTCCTGCCCGATGCCGTCGATATGATAATCATCTTCGCCCCCGAAATCTCCGCCAAGTACGATGCCGATTCTACCGTCACATCCGGCACCGAATTTTTCTCACCAGTTGCACGCTGGTTCAACAACACTTTCGAACGGCGTTCCATTTCACTAATCGCACGCACCTTTATCAGTTCCTCCGTTTCGAGAGCGATTCTGTGCATCATTTGAACCGCCTGAATCGGATACTGTCCGACTGCCGTTTCACCCGACAACATACACGCATCCGTTCCGTCCAGAATCGCGTTTGCAACGTCCGTTGCTTCCGCGCGTGTCGGCAATGTTGACGTGTGCATACTTTCTAACATTTGCGTCGCTGTAATTACCGGTTTGTTTTTCTGGTGACACATCTCAATGATTCTCTTTTGCACGATTGCGATTTGCGCGATGTCCGTTTCGACACCTAAGTCACCGCGCGCGACCATTATTCCATCTGCCACATCAATAATTTCTTCGAGCCGTTCGAGTGCTTCGGGCTTTTCGATTTTCGCGATAATATGCGGGACGTGGTTGCCTCTACCGGCTTCCTCACGGATGATAGCACGCAACTCGCGTATGTCGTCCGGCGAACGAACGAAACTCAAACCGAGAAAATCAACACCCGCTTTCGTCGCCCATTTCGCGTTTATAATGTCAATGTCCTGCAACGTTCTGATGCTCAAACGAACCCCCGGCAAGTTTACTCCCTGACGGCTGCGGACTGTTCCCGGCTGCGTAATTTTACACGTTACCGAGTTCGCGTCCTTCGCAACAACCACGCAAATTACCGAACCGTCCGCGAGCATAATTTTGTTGCCAAGTTCGAGGTCGTCAATCAACGGTTCGTATGTTGTGGTGAACGTATCCGGCTCGCCGGTCTGTGTACCGCGAACGAAACGGATAGGTTTTTCCGAAGTACAGGTATAACTGCCGCCGTTTGGAATTTCGCCAAGCCGCATTTTCGGACCCGCGAGGTCAGCAAGCACGCCGACTGGAATACCGAGTTCACGGCTGATTTTGCGGATGCGGTCGAGACGTTCCTGACTTACATCAGTTTTACCATGAGCCATATTCAGACGGAAAACATCAACACCCGCTTTGATGATGTCAGCAAGTTTTTCTTCCGGGTCGCTCGCGGGACCGAGTGTCGCTACAATCTTAGTACGGCTCGGACGGTTATGAATATGTTGTTGAGAAGACGTTTGAACTGGATGTTGTGTATTCATTTGTTTGTTTTGTATCTGGTGAGTGAAAAGTGTCGAGCGTGACAATACGCCCAAACGACGAGAGATATTCTAACAGATGAAAACAACGCGGGCAAGATGCCCGCGATTCCGGCGTTACTTTTCAAATCGCCTCAATCCGTACTACTCCATCTTCCGACCCTAGTATCACGTTTTTTGATTCTTTGTCAAACGATACCGCTATTACCGGTGCTGTGAAATCTGTGTAGGTTTTTATTTTTGCTCCTGTTTCCGCGTTCCAGAGGATTGCGGTTTTGTCCAGCGAGCCGGTCAACACCAGTGTCGCGGTTCTGTTTATCGCCACTGACATTATTCTTTCGTTGTGTGCCAGTTCTGCCTGCGGTTTTTGGTCGCTTGATAGTTTCCAAACATTCGCTACATTCGACTTTGTTTTTGATGTCGAGATTAGAAACTTGCCGCTGTTGTCCGTTGCTACGCAGAACGGGTCATACGTCATATTTTTGAACTCGCGTCCTTCTTTACCCGTCTTCACCGTACGTTGGAAGAACGTGCCGGGCTTGGTTTCCAACGATTGTTCTTGTGTATCTTTGTCGGTTTTCAACGTCTCTGTTCTACCGCTGGACGCTAGCAGCGAACCATTGTTCAGCAACAGATACTCTTGTCCCGCGTTATCCCACTTATCCCTGTTGACTTCTTTGCCCGTCTGCGAGTTCCAGAATACTACTTCGGTCTGGCTGCGCTGTTTCGCGATTGATGTTGTTATCAGTTGGCGACCATCGTCACTCATTGCCCACGAACCGGCTTCGTCGATTTGTGACAACTGTTTTCCCGAATTGGTGTCCCAAAGAACTACCGTGTAAGACGGCAGTACAACAGTATTCGCACTGCCTGTCGTCTTAATCGGGTTACGCGATACCGACACCAATCGACTGCAATCGTTTGTCATACCCAGCCAGATGATTTGTCCGGGGTGACTTTCCAACGTCCGCAAAAGATTACCGGTCGCGGTTTCGTAAATCGCGATTACTCCGTTGACCATACCGCCGGAGAATACCGTCAGTTTACCGTCCGCGAAAAACCTCATCGGGAACACGCCGTAATTGTGACCCGGAAATTTTTTCGGTTGGTCTTCGGCGGTTCGTGATGACCAGCACAGCGACGATTCATCGAACGAGCCGGTCAGCAATTCGTAACGCGAACCGTTGAACGCGACACGATTGATTCCGCTTTCGAGTTTGTCTATGTAGCGTAGGATTTTCATTTCGCGGATGTCTGCGTAGGTTGTATTTCCGATTTTCGATGTTACCAAAATTTGGTTACCATCACTGCTGAACGCGACACTGCTAAAAATTCCCTGCGGCGGGATTCCACCCATATCCGGTGTCAACAAAACCAACTTTGATTTTTCACCGAGTATCGGATTTTTCCGTTCGTTCTGACCGCTGCCGCTATTTGCGTTTGGCGGTTGAACAAACGTATCCCACAAGATAACCGTTCCAACAGACGCGGTGACACCGACCGCACCCGTCTTGTCGAACGCGACCAGACTAACAGGACCGCTTCCACTATTGGACAACTCTTTCGCGGAACGACCGGTTTTCGTGTCCCACAGGCGAGCGGTGCCGTCTTGCGAACCAGTCATCAAACGTGTCGCCGACGGATGAAACGCGACCGCGATTACACGCTCCTCGTGTCCTTCGAGCGTTAGCGGTTCGGCGGACGGTTCGGCGATATTCCAGATTTTTACAGTCTTGTCGTCGCTGCCGGACGCGAGCATCGTGTCGTCGGGACTGAACGCGAGAGCGGAAACGTTGCGGGTATGACCTTTGAACTGACAGATTTCTTTGTCGTCAATCGTTCGGCGCAGCGAGATTTCCGACGCACCGATGGGCGTTGCGTAGCGGTCGGCGTTTGATGTGAACGCGAATATCTCGGCACTGTTCGGACGACCTACGAACTCGGAGATGATGTAACCGGTATCAACTTCTTGTAGTGCCGCGCTGTTATCGTGCCGCCACGTCAGACGTAATGAGCCGTCTTCGGAGTAACATATCGCGCGTATCGGTGTGAATTGTCCGCGAAGTTGGTGAGTCGCGGCGGCGAGTTCGCTGGCGTTGACTGTTTTGAGTAAGTTCGTTGCCACTGGTCCGACTTGGATCAGTGCCGGATTGTAACGCTCACGGATATAACGTCTGTCCGCCGAACTCAACTTGTCAATTGCGACGTTTACTGGCTTGCCTTCATTGGTTGTTAACGTTACATCGTTATTCGTGAGTTTGGTGAGCGTCGCCTGAATTTTGTTACCTTTGACATCCTTCCACGTGCGTTCCTGCTCGCCGGAGACATCTTGGGCAAATGCCGTGCAACAGAAAAATAATGCTATGAAAATTACTGTGAGTAGGTACTTACAACGAACGGCAGCGGAACGGTAATCATAACAGGCGGTGACGGAGCGGTACTCCGCGCAGTTACGCAGTATTGATATCGCACAGCGTAACTCCGTCGGAGTACCGACTACGTTACCGCCTGTTGTGAATGTTGAATCAACGTACAATTTTTTTCGTAACAACATTTTTTTGTTCTCCATTCAGGAAAGCAGCGAGATTATCAACGGCAACTTGCAGCAATCGCTGTCTTGCTGCGAGCGTTCCCCACGCGATATGCGGGGTGATGAAACAATTTTTCAAACCGATTAACGGGCAGTCGTGTTGCGGCGGCTCCGATGCTAGCACGTCCAAACCCGCGCCAGCGATTTTACCCGATGTCAGAGCGTTTGCCAAGTCGGGTTCGTTGACCAACATTCCGCGCGCTGTGTTTATCAGCAGCGACGTTGGTTTCATTTTTGCTAAACGCCCGGCGTTGATGAGTTCGCGGTTTTCGTCTGTTAGCGGACAGTGCAGTGAAACGATGTCGCTGGTTGTGAGCAACGTTTCGAGTGTGACGGCGCGAACATTCGGCAACGGCTCGCTGCCAACCGCAAGACGCGGCGTGTAGGCGATGACATTCATACCGAACGCTTCTGCAATCGCCGCGACCTTCCTCGCGATTGCGCCGAATCCAACAAGTCCGAGTGTCAGACCTGCCAACTCGGTGAGCGGTGTGAGCCAGTAGCAAAACATATCGTTGCGGCACCAGTCGCCGTCACGGACAGAGTTTGTATGAACCGCGACGCTGAACGTGAGGTTTAAGATGTGAGCGAAGGTAAGTTGTGCGACGGAGTCAGAACTGTAACCCGGCACGTTAGTAACAGTAACACCACAACGCTCAGCGGCGGCGATGTCAACATTGTTGTAACCGGTAGCGAGGATGCCGATGTAGCGCAGACACGGAAGTTGTGAGAAAAGGTCGGCGTTGAAACAGACTTTATTGGTAATGAGAACCTCCGCTTCAGCAGCGCGCAGGACAACATCGTCTTGGAGCGTTTGAGCATAAACAGTTAAGTCGCCGAAGTTACGCAGAGCGTCCCAAGTGAGGTCGCCCGGATTGGACGCTTTGCCGTCAAGGATTACGATGTGCATTTGTGTTAAAACATCCCAGTTACCAAACAGGTCAAATTAGTTAGCAAGCCCCGGGATTGTATCCCTATCGCTCACAAATATCAACCCGCGAATTAGAACCACGCGATACTCAAGAATGCCAGTGTCATCTAATGCTCTTTCACCTGTTATCATAAATTGGTTTTCATTTCGATAGATGATTTTATACCAGTGCGGTAAATAACGCGCGCTAGCATCGCTGGTTCTTCTTGAAATCAACAACATATAACGTGTATCAGATGTATCAAATTCGTCAGGCAAACCCGTCAACGTAATCATCCCACCTGTACTTGTTGGAGTTATTGAAGTAGTATCAACGGCAAAATTTCCTTCACATAACGTATCACCCGGAGAACGGTTGTAACAAACAGCAACTCTGGTTTCTACGTTAGTTGTAGTTCCGATTTTACTAGCAAAAATATGATTTGGTTCATCTGCCACATCGTAATTGGCGGGGTCCGTATAAATTGGGTCTTTTGATGGTTGGATATTCACAACAAAAAACCACGAATACTTTCCAGCACTCGGCGGCGTGATTGTTCCGCTGGTTGTTTCTTTTGTAAAGAAATCACTGCCGCCGTCAGGAACTTTATTGAAATCCACATCTTCCTGCCATAAGAAAATGTTTTGAGATTGTTCTTTTGTTAGTGGTGGAGTAAATGTTGCGTGAAGTGCAAAAGCCAGCGTGCTATGAGGCGGAGGATCAGTATTATCAAATGGACTCGGAGTAGCATTATTAAGTCTAGTTTCAAAAAGAGGGTCAACAATAATTGGCATCTCGCAATGTACGACTGCTGGCGTTCCAGTAATAAAATTCCCAACACTCATACTCATCGGAGTTGGATTCAGAATATCAAACAATTTAGGCGTATTCCACTCACGAATACTAATTTCCTGTTCAATTCCGCGTAAACAGTTTCCGCCGTGGTTTGCGATTCCTGCGCGTTCTACCTGATACATACCATACGGCACTACCGACAGTACGCCCAGCAGTCCGAACGACAGCACAAATATCGCCGCTAACACTTCCATTAACGAAAGTCCGGCACGATTGGGGGTTGTTGTTTTGTTTTTCATATTTTTATTTGGGGGGTTATGAGATGAATTTGTTACGATATGGGTTATCAGTAATTATTTACGCTTGTTTCACCAAGCGGCTTTCCGACTCTATGGATAGGTTTTCGGATGCCGCTTTGTTTTGTTCGGCATAATAGTTTTTTCTCCATTCTTCGTGTTCTGCTACCGCTATTAGTGTTCGTTCGCGGATGTGTTTTATCTGTTCGTCACGCGGCATATCCTTTATTTCATTATAAAGTTTTGTACGTATTTCACGTATCATTTCTACTGCGTCAAAATTTTCAATCATTTTATTCTCCTATAAAATGTAAATCTTCGTTTTTCTCATTAGTTTTTACTCCTCAATAGCCCCGAAGTAGAATACTTCCTCCGCGTCACGGCGTGAGTTGTGAATTGCGGCTCTTATTAGGGCATCTCTGGCTGCGTCGTCCGCGGCTCCCGTCTCGTCCACCGGTGACGGATTTACCTTCGTTATTGCCGTTTGACCGTTACGCGGGTTGATTGATACCCAGTAATTTTCTGCTATCTCAAAATTGCGTGCGGGGTCGTCTCTGCCCGGCATACTAACCAGTTGGTCGACTGAACCTACCAACAGATAAATTATGTCACCGGGAACGAACGAGTCTTCCGGATTGTTAACGAAAAATATTCTTTCTACTTCACCGTTTGGCGAAAAAACAATTGTTATGTCCTTGGCATCATGAATGAAACAATCTGTCGCGCCGCATCTGGCATCCGAAGTCCCCGACCATCGCAAGTCGATAACTGTGTCTTCGGGTAAACGTGTCGGGGCAATCATAAGCGGACGGATGTTGTCGCTAACAATCCGCATTTGTGTTGGCGTTTCCAACGCATTAGGGATTGTTGCATGGTCAGGAGATGTGATAGGTATATTGAATGCGTCAACGAGCCCAGGCGGGTTACCATCTCTAATTTTACAAGACCGTCCACCTACGATGACTAAACTTGCCGCCCTAATTGCTTCGTCCACATTTTCGACAAACTTGTTATACTTAGCGTTATCGTTCTTCTCAAATCTTTCCCATACTGCCCCATTGTTATTGTTTGGATCAGGATTAGGATCAATACCGGAAAGAATCCAATATTGGGGGTGTCCATTATTATCAACAGTTACTCCTAATTTATCCGTATTTTCTGACGACCCTGCATCAATGGCAGCATTTTGGAATGTTTGGTTGCTGGGTGTTTTATTTATACGATAAAGTTGCATTGAAATACACGCATCGGTATGTTCGTTCATACCGCCTGTGAAACGTGTCAGACGAACGCCAATTGATGTACCGCTTTCCATCGCTCTTGCCCGCGCGTGCTGCAAGACCATCGAGACAGACTGAGCCGCTGACCGCATCTGTTGACCTTTCAACATCGGCTTCAAACTCGGCACAGCAATAGCGGCTAGTACCACCATTATTGATACCACTACCAATAGTTCAATTAGTGTTAGTGCTTTGTATTTCATTTTATTGTCGTTTGTTTGAGTAATAAATATATTTATGGATATTAAACGTTACTACAAATCCTACCCCGTAAGGGGTAAAATTTTGATAACCCCGTGCGACAGCACGGGGTAAGACCACCCCCAAAATCAACCCCGTAGGGGGTTGAACAAAGTGTTATAACTAGCGGCGGTCTTGTTGAACCCCTTACGGGGTTCGGTTTTCTGTGAATCTGTACCCCGTGCTGTCGCACGAGGTTATCCAGATTAAGCCCCTTACGGGGCATTTCGTTTTTCTTATCGCTGGTGATCATATATGTTATCTTTGTATGCGTCGGATTCGTTTCATTTTCTTATGGGACATACAATTCGTTCAACCACAGTCTGCATTAGCCCCGTAAGGGGCGTAATCTTGATAACCCCGTGCGGTAGCACGGGGTAAGTGCCGCCAATATCCAACCCCGTAGGGGTTGAACAAAGTGTTACGTTTCCGTCCAAAACCACTTTTCATCTGTATCTATTCCCGCTTCTATAAAAATACGTTTTCTCTCGTCCTGAAAACTTTCTTGTTTATGATGTTCCTGCTGATTCTTGATGTAATTGATAAGTGTTTCGCGTTCCTTGTTTGAATATGTCAATGCACAATACCTCGCTCCCCAACCTCGAAAATCAGGAAACAAACCTGATTCTTTCATCCATATCGAAGTTGACGTTTTAATGTCTTTGATAAAATCAGCCAACGCGATTGACGGATGCAAATCCGAAAGTATATGTAAATGGTCTTCCATTCCGTTGATACGAAACAGAACACAGTGTTTGTTTCTGATTATCCCTAAAATATATCCGTATAGTTCGCGAACGTTTTCTTGCTTGATTGTTTTTTCGCTATTTTTCGTGCGAAAAACAATATGATAAAGTATCTGACGGTACGCCGACATAATTTTATTCACCCCATTCGAGGTTGGATTTTGCTATGATGTCTTGCTCTGTGCTAACTCACGGGGTTGAATAAAGTATTAAACTCAGCGGCAGGTCTTTGTTGACCCCCTTACGGGGTTCGGTTTTCCGTGTGGCTGTACCCCGTGCTGTCGCACGGGGTTATCCAGATTAGGCCCCTTACGGGGCATTTCGTTAAATTTTATCGCTGCTTATGATTATGTATGTTATCTTTGTATGCGTCTGACAACGGCGAACCAACCATAAGAGGTTTACTGTCTTTAGTGTCTTTTATCATAAAAGGATTTGCGCTCGTAATTGACATAGGTATATCGCCACTTTCCCATGCGTAGTTATACAGTCCATCCTCACCATCGGGACCACAGGAAACAATCAACGGGTACAAAAACCAACCTCTAACAAACCCCTTATCAGGAATCCAAGTTGTAGCATCATCAGTTACTCTGTCTGTATCCGATAGCGGGACACCTGAATTGCTTACGTCAATCGGGTCAGCATTCTTTACTCTTAACTCATCAATTTCGTCTATAGTCTTGAGAGTACCGTCTAAATTGTAAACAACCGGTTGAATCTCACTATCATACAATCCGGGAGCCCAACGCAAAAATTTTATAGGATTTCCCCAACCGTCGATAAATTCCGGTAAACCGTCGCCATCCGTGTCACCGATTTCGCCGGAGGCAAAATTTGATAACGCTTCCGGATTTAGATTTGCAATTATCAGATACAATAACTCTGCCGACTCATTTTTATATTTTCCATCTGCTGAATCAACTTTACCGCTCATTGCGTTGTAATAATACGTGCGAACCGGAACATTTTTACCATATACATTTTCAAGTTTAATATCATTAGCACTATCAACTTCCGCCCAATTTTGCGGCATCTCCTTCCGAATTAAGTCGCGTTTTGCCATAAGCAGCATTTGTTGCAAACGACGCGATTTTTCCGTTGCACTGATTCCCGATTCTTTGACATAACCTAGCGGAGTTGCTTTGTTTGCAGGATCGCCCGCCAAATCGTATTCCCCTATACTCCTCTCATCATACTGCTCGTATATCTCGCCAATCGCTGTGTCGATTTTCATAATCGTTGAGCGGGTACGGAATATCTTTGCTTGTGTGCGCGACGACGATAGTGCTACTAACGACATCGACGCGAGTATCGCGATGATTGTTATCGTTACTAACAATTCAACAAGTGTGAACGCGGGTTTATTTGGTTTGTAAGTCATAGTATTTTGGTTGAATAAAAATTTATTTGTTGTGTTTTGTAAACAATGTTTACTGTTTTCCTGTTTTTCGTTTTACGAAATTGAGGATAAATGTCGCATAATCAATCGAAGTACGGACATCTTCTTTTTCGGGAAGAAGTTCTGCTACGTCTTCCGCGATTTGGATATCCTCAAAATATCGGTATTCGGTTGCATGCGGAGTCAAAAATGCGGCATATTTCAATAGTTCCAAAAAATCTGAATCAATATCCGCACAGAGATAGACCAATTTTACTACATCGTGCGTTTTCAAAATATCGTGGTTATGAAATGCAAGAAAACCTTTCAACGCTTTTTCTGCACTCTGTTGAGTATGATAAATTGCAATATCCAAAATAGGTTGTTCTTGTTGAAAAAGCGAGACCGCCCCATTCAAATCATTTGTCGCACGGAACAGCCATCCGGTAATGTTTTCAATCATAAATTACAACTCCTTCCCGAAAAATCTGCGACGCGATAGTTGACGGATGTTTCGCGGCAATCTCGAAATCTTTCACCGTGTAAACAATGATGTCAACCGGCTTACGGTCTTTCATATCCATAATCGCATAGTACCCTTTAAGGGAACGGCGGCGCGGTTTGTCATCGCTCTTTTCGACAATCACGCAAATATCGTAATCACTGTCTTTGTTCGGTGTACCCCACGCATACGAGCCGAAGAGATAAATACGCAACGGATAGTACGCTTGCACCAAGCGGCTAACTATTTCCGCAATTTCAACCGGGTCATACTTGACTGGCGTTTGAATTTTTTCTACTAACATATTTGTTTCTCCGAACAGTTTAAGCGAATAACGCCAAACTTCCACATACCATAACACTTATTCAAAAACAGTATCCGACATTACTTTTCCTAATCCCTATCCTCCCGAATCCACTGGTTGACATCAACCGATTTCGCATCTTCGGGAACAACGCGAACTCTGGAACGTTCCATCGCTTTTCTGCGGCGTTCGCGGTTGCCGCCAATTTTCACTGTTTTATCCTCTTTTAGACCAAGTCTGATACACTTAATCATTTGTTGTTCGACGGATAGGCGATTCTGTTGTGCTGTTAAAGCAACCGCGTCCAAAAGGTCGTTAGGAAAATCTGGAATTTGCAATGCAGTCATAATCTATCTCCGTCAAAATTCTCGTCTCAAACCTACGGTAATTGCCCCTCAATATTTGCGGTATCGCCAAAGTTGACAATGTTGTCGAGGTCAAGCGGAGTGATGTTGTCTGATGGGGGACTTGCAGTATCGCCGCCGTCAACCTTTAACGCTCTTATCTTTGCATTCTCATGATTCGTATCAATAACTTTGTCCGGCGGATCAATATCAACACCCGTGTCATTACCGTTATAACGTCCATCTTTACCGGGCATGATTAACTGAAACGATGACGCATTTGCCCACGTTATTTTGTCTAAACCAAATGGAGTAATCGTAGCATATTTTGCCGACGTTGCATACGGAAACACGTAACCGTAATCCGTTTCACCATCGTTACCGTTAAATTTTATTCTCGACCATTTCGTCGTATTCGTGACACTCCCTATATTGTATGCTAACTGTTTTGCTTTTTCAGTTGTTGCTGAAGTTCCGCGAAAATACGCAACTGGTTGTCCACGTACAAAAAAAGACATTCCAGTAGGATTATTGGTTCCGTCAATTTTTTCGTGCTTGAAGTTTGATTCTGTTATTTCGAGCAACGGTGCTTCTCGCGGCAAGTCTGATGGGTCAGCTTTAGCTGCGGCAGTTCTTGCAAAAAACGGGTCATTAGAATCAGCATGAAAACCCGCTAACGTTGTCGGTTCGCCAACTGTTGCCGGAAAACCACCAAGCCAGAACGCTAACGCTGACATTTTGGCTTTCCCTGAATCGGTGAAGTCCCACATTACTTTAAACCCATCAGCACCAGCACCTTGTTTGATGTCAGCAAGAATTTTTGTATAAGTGTCAATACCAGTCGTGTTCACAGGCGTATAACGGGGCCATCTCTTTTGTACGTGACGAACTATCGCGTCTTTATCTGTAAAGTCAGGCGGGTACTCTCCGTACTTCTGTTTATACGCTTCGATAGCCATTGCTATTCCGTTCAACTCGACTTTGGCAACACTTTGGTTTACCATATTCCTCGCAGAGTTGACCGCGACAGTCAGAAGTCCTGCCAGAATACCGATGATTACTACTACAACCATCAACTCAACCAACGTGAAACCCTTAAACAATGTTACGTTACGTGTCATACTACACCTTTTATCGTGGGTAAAAAATTTGTTTGTTAAACATCAAGCCCAAAGACGCGCCGTCAGCGAACAACCTCGCAAACAGCCGCGTTCATTTTTCGTGAATTACTATTTTCGTCGAAAAGTCGCGACATTGCAATAGTGAGGTACGAAAATTTTTAGAAATTATAGAATTTTAGATTTATGATTTTAGATTTTGTGAAATCAAATCACAAACGGGCATCTCTAAAAACCTCAATTTTAACCGCAGAGTTCGCAGAGAAACGCAGAGATTTTATTTTGAAAATCTTTTGTAATGATTTAGTCACCGTAAAACAATAAAACGCTCTTGACATAGCAATAGACGACGGAGTTTTCTGCCTATCGTTATACAGGTAACGTTTGAAAATTGCGTTACTTA
>JAITST010000353.1 GCA_031287585.1 Planctomycetaceae bacterium
TTGTAACACAAATCAGAAATAGATGCAATAGTATTTCGGGCGTGTCGCGGAATTAAGGAATTATTGTTGCGATTAGCGAAACGGCTTAAATTATAGGCGTTTCGCCGCTGTTTTCACAAACTTCTCGAGTATTGTCAATTCAGTGTATAAGTCTATCAGTATTCAACACCATCCCCAAAAACTTTCCCGTGTAGTTATTCTCTAACGCCGCGATTTCTTCTGGCGTTCCTACCGCTGTTACTTCGCCGCCCTTGTCCCCGCCTTCGGGACCTAAGTCTATTATATGGTCGGCGGTTTTTATTACTTCAAGATTGTGTTCTACCACTATAACCGTGTTTCCTTTGTCAACCAAATCGTCCAATACTTCAAGCAACTTTTTTATGTCGTCGCTGTGCAAGCCGGATGTTGGCTCGTCCAGCACGTACAACGTGTTACCGGTTTCGAGTTTCGCAAGTTCCGTTGCCAACTTTATTCGTTGTGCTTCTCCGCCAGAGAATGTTGTCGCGGATTGTCCGAGCGTTATGTAACCCAGCCCGACCTTTTGCAAGCACTCTACCACGCGGGTTATCATTGGAAAGTTTTCAAAGAAACTTACCGCATCGTCAACTTGCAAATCCAGCACGTCCGCGATTGACAAATCTTTGTACTTCACTTCAAGCGTCTGACGATTAAACCGTTTCCCGCCGCAAACCGGACAAACGGCGTACATCTCCGGCAGAAAGTGCATCTCAATTTTACGAACGCCGTGTCCGAGACATTCTTCACAACGTCCGCCGTGAATGTTAAAACTAAATCGCCCCGACTTGTAGCCTCGCCGTTGCGCGTCCTTCGATAGCGCAAACACCTTCCGAATCTCGTCGTAAATTCCCGTGTATGTCGCCGGATTACTTCGCGGCGAACGCCCAATCGGTGTCTGGTCAACCTGAACAAGTTTGTCAATCTTCGACGCGCCGCGTAACGCCGTATAACTTCCAACCTGAATTTTTGCAACGTCAATGCTCTCGTTCGTAACAGCCAAACGCCGCCGCATCGCGGGAACAAGCGTCTCGTTAATGAGCGAACTTTTCCCGCTCCCGCTCACGCCGGTCACACAAATGAATGTCCCAAGCGGAAACGCCGCCGTCACGTTCTTCAAGTTGTTTGTTGTTACGCCTTCAATCTGTATTGAACGCGACTTGTTAATCCGCCGCCGTTTCGACGGAACAGGAATCGACATCTCGCCGCTGAGGTACTTGCCCGTGAGCGACTTGGTATCGCTCTGAATCTGCGACGGTGTTCCCTCCGCAGTAATCAGTCCGCCGCGTTTGCCCGCACTCGGTCCCATATCTATCAGCCAATCGGCGTTCCGCATAATTGTCTCGTCGTGTTCGACAACGATTACCGTGTTACCCTGCCGCTGCAAAAAACGCATCGCGTCAATGAGACGCTGGTTGTCTCGCGGATGTAAACCAATCGACGGCTCGTCGAGAACATAACAAACACCGACAAGCCCGTTACCCAGTCCCGTTCCGAGCCGCACACGTTGCAACTCGCCGCCGCTGAGCGTGTCGGCGGGACGAGCGAGCGTTAGATAACCGAGTCCGATGCGGTTTAGGAAGTCGATTCGGTTTACGATTTGTTCAATGATTATCGTTGCAACATCAGATTTCTCCGGCGGTAAGTTTAATTTCAAGTCATTAAAAAACGCCAGCGACTCTTCAACTGTCATCGCACAAACTTCGTGCAAACGTTTGTCACCAATTTTCACCTCACGCGATTCTGCACGCAAACGGCTGCCGCCGCAATCGGGACACGTTACAACATTCATACAACGTGTCAACGCGGTACGTTCTTTCGCACTTTTTGTCGTTTGAAGAGTACGTTCGAGTAAACCGATGATACCGATAAACGGTTGCGGTTCGTTTGATGGTACGTTGTTTGTTGAAGTTATGTTGGCGGTAGAGACTGTGTTACTGGTAAAGGTAACGTTATCGCTGTGCCGTAGAGACGCGATGCCTCGTGTCTCCGATGTTGTGCTATCATTGTGCGTCTCTACAATCGTACCGTGAAGAAGTTCGTTGAGTATCGTTTCGTCAAACCGGCAAATTGGCAGTTGCATCGGTGTAATCTTGTCCGATTCGACACCGCTCCGACGCATTGATTCGGTGACGTGCGGTAACGCGAAAAACGTGTCGATTTCGGTTTTGTACGTTTTGAGTGTTGACGGCAAGAGCGATTTCCAAACGCTGACCGCACCTTGCGAGAGCGACAGAATCGGGTCGGGAATGAGTAAGTCGGTATTGAAACGGTCGCACTTGCCGAGACCTTGACACGTCGGGCAAGCACCATACGGATTGTTGAAACTGAAACTTCGCGGTTCGAGTTCGGGGAAACTGATGTTGCATTTTGCGCACGCGTACTTTGTGCTGTACAACGTGTCTTTCCAAATGCTGTGCGTCGTGCCGTCGGCGTTTGTGATTCGCTCTTTCTCGCGAACAACAACGACAGTCCCGTCGCCGACTTCGAGTGCGAGTTTGAGTGACTCGGCAAGACGCGGATTGATACCCGGCTTGATAACAACGCGGTCAACAACGGCTTCGATATTATTGAATGTTCGCGACGTTGCGTTGATTGATTCGAGTTCGGTGAGAACGGCTTCGGCATCAAGTAAGTTACCATCGATTCTCGCACGAACGAAACCGGACTTGACGATTTTCCGTAACACGTCTTTGTGTTGACCGTTGTGACCGCGAACGATGGGTGCGAGCAACATCAGTCGTGTACCGTCGGACTGCCGAAGTATGTCGGCGAGAATTTGTTCGGGCGACTGACAATGAATCGGACGTAAACAAATGTGACAATGAGCGTCGCCGCAACGTGCGTAGAGGAGACGGAGAAAGTCGTGAATGTCGGTAAGAGTAGCGACGGTACTTCGCGGATTGGTACTACCGCTGCGCTGGTCAATGGAGACGGTCGGCTGCAAACCGGAAATCGAATCGACATCGGGGCGTTCAATCTGATGAATAAATTGACGGGCATAGACGGACAAAGATTCAATATATTGCCGCTGCCCTTCGGCATAGATGGTATCGTAAGCAAGTGAACTCTTACCGCTGCCGCTAGGTCCGGTGACAACAACAATCTTGTCGCGGGGAATCTCAACGCAAACCCCGCGAAGATTATGAACGCGAGCATTCGTAACCCGAATAGGCATCTTAACAGTACGTTCGTGCATAGGAGAATGTAATGGTCTAAGTTAAGTAATACGAAAATGCGAATACAATTTGTATCTGCAACATTTTTCAACACAATGAAATTTTGCCTAATTGTACCATTTATGTTGCATTTAGGCAATTTCTAAAAACCTCTTGCCCAGCGACGAAAAAGTGGTAAAATGCTCTGTAGGTGTGTTTGTCCACATTTTTCATCCAATTACCAACGATCCCCAAACAATGAATCACTCTCACGATCGGTATTCTTTTTTTGATGGTGAAAATTGGCTAAGCAAGATTCATGAATTCGACGACCTTCTTTGCCGTGTTGAACACGTTTTTGGTATGCAAAAGAAACGGATGGGCGACGAAACGTTGCGGACTGTCGGGCATTTCTAAAAAACCACAATTTTAACCGCAGAGTTCGCAGAGAAACGCAGAGATTTTATTTTGAAAATATCTTGTAATGATTTATAATATAATAAGTTACAAAAAAAATACTCCTCTGCGACTCTTTGTGGTCTCCGCGTTAAAAAAGTATCTTTTAGAGATTTTCTGTTGGGATAGAGCGGGCAAATTTTTGGATTGGGATACGTAATTTGACTAACAACATGTGTCGGCGTGTCTGCTTGAACGGGGCTAAATAGGCAGAACGGGCGGGGAAAATTGCCGCCTTTTTTGAAGTTTTGCCAACTTTTCAGACGATGGGAACGTCTAAATCAAAAAATTTCATATTTGAGGGATTGCTAGAGGTTGCCTAGACAAGTACTTAGAAAATAATTTTGTTATGTTACTTGGGGCAGCATTTTTTTGTGCCATTTAATCGAAAATAAAATCCCCCACTTATTTTTACACACCCGATGACAAAAACTGCGTTTACGGCAGGTTGATTTCGGTACTGTTTTTTGTTAGAATGAAGCTGTTGGCGATAACATTCTATGTTTCGGAATCGTTTTAGCAAACAAAGTGAGTTTTTCGTGTAGATCAGGGATAGATTATGTGTTTCCTAAACAACGGGTTGCTGGTTCGAATCCAATCATGGATATTTTAAGTAAGGAAATAACGGACATTATGGTACAATACAATGGTCAAAGGGCTTAACTTATGACACCAATTCAAACAGATAAAGCAAAGCAGTACATCTATATTGTGCAAGCGTCGCTCGAACCGACAAAATGCAAAATCGGTAAGACGAACGATCTCGAACGGCGTTTGAAAGAGTACAACCATATGACTGGTAAATCCAAAGACAACTGTTACCAGTATTTGTTCACTTGTGAAGTCAAGAATATGACACAAGTGGAAATTGCCGTCAAAGAGAAATTCTCTCACCTGCGGGAAGAAAAAAGCACGGAAATTTATTTTTACAATCTCACATTGTTTAAGGGTTATGTCGAATTGATTAAAGCACATCACTCATTCATCAAAGAA